>NZ_JBBOPE010000002.1:0-50855 GCF_038003465.1 Cytobacillus sp. FSL K6-0265
TTAGCATTTTTTTCATTTCGACCATTCCTTTCTATTTTTTCAATTTTTTGTTCTTTAAGAATATATCACGATTTTATTTTTCCACAAATAGGGAATTATTCATATTTTTATAATTTTTAAAAAATTAAAGAACTATATAGGAGTACTGACAGCAAAACGCTTTTACAAAGAATAGTTCACTCTGCAGACAACCTTTCATTTACACAAAAAAAGAAATTAACAACGCTTCATTGGCTCTGTGGCGAAATTAATTTCTTTTAAACGGGATAATATCTTTTAAATGTAAATGACTTTTGATTTAAACATAGTAAAGCAGCCATTAAGGCTGCTCCGTAGTAGTTATTAATCAATCAATTTAATTACAGTGCCATATCCTGAAACCATAACATTTTTATCTTGATTAAAAAATTTAGTATCATAACGGATATGGATAACTCCATCCCCACCCATGCTTTCAGCGTATTCCATCACTTGCAAATTAATTTTATTAAATGCCTCCGAAATGAGGTCTTTTTCTTTTGTAAAACTAATTAATTTGTTCTCTTTTACAGGTGTTGTGATGTAATTATGGTAAACATCTAATACTTCATATTTTTCTTTAATATCCCCTGTCGACATAATCATTTGATTTTTCCTCCTTTAAAGTCGCTTCACTCTACCGTTAAATGTATCTTTCCAATACCCACTTGTCATATCTTCAATTGCCACACCTTTACTCGTTTGAGCACCTATGAATCTTCCATCTCCTATATAAATACCTACATGCCCATCGTCTTTATAGGTATTGAAGAAAACAAGGTCTCCTGGTTTCGCTTCTTTTAGTGATACGGTTTTACCAAGGTTCTTTAATGTATCAGTAGTAGTTGATGTTAACGGCCCGAGATTTACACCAACTTGATCAAAAGCCCAATGTACAAAGCTTGAACAATCAAAGCGCCCTGCTTCAATATCACTTTGGTTTCTTCCACCACCAAAGACGTATTCGGAATTACCAATCCATTGACGCCCAATGTCAGCTACTTCTACACCACTTAACCCCTCTGTGCCATCTACAGCAACATAGCCATCTACATATGAACCAGCAAAGCCTAAAACTTTCTCTACGTACCAATCAGCTCGGTTATAAGCGAATATGGCTTCTCTTAAATTACCATCAGCTGCTCCATTGGCAGCTAGATAGCTAGCTGCAGAGAAAATGGCATCCTCAATGTCGAATGGGTCAGCCTTTCCATCGTTATTCGCATCTACACCATACCCACCATACTTTTCTATCACTTTAGGATCTGATAAATCAGAATCTGATATATTCCCTGCGCCAAGCCCTGAACAAGTTGGATGCCCCCATCCAACCCATGTACAGGGCATAAATTGCATGTGACCAAGTGCGCCCACAGGCGAAATCATCGGTTCGATTGTTGAAAAATGCGTTTCTACTCGATGGTGCGCAGCCAACAAATTCCACGGTACGCCATAAGCTTCTTGTGCTGCTTGATAAACAGGTATAAATACGGAAGGAATTTCATTCTGACCTAACTCCGAAATATCACCGCCCCATAGCCCTCCTGTTTGCGTTTTTGTCTCTTGTTCTGCACTAGAAGCTAAAAGGAAAAAGACGGATACAGCTATACCAATAAACAATATAACAACAGCTGCAACCCCTAATATGATGGGCCAACCAATTTGTGATGCTGCGGCAGTTCCTGCTTTTTGTGCTGCCTTTTTAGCAACTTGTTGCCCTGCTTTCTTTGCGGCTGCTTTCCCAGCTGTGGCAGCTGCGCTTTTTAGCGCCGAGCTGCCATCTGATTCATAATTGTCGTTTGGGTCATTAGCTTGAGACATTTACATTCACATCCTCTACAAGCCATTCACCGTTATTTTCTCTCAAACCAACAAGATACCAATCTTCTATTTTTTGAGTAGAACCATCAACGGATTTAGCTTCCCCTTTTACCATCACATTCCAACGGACAACAATGCTGCTAGCGTTAGAAACTTGTGTAATATCTATTTCATCCACCGTTAAATAAGTTCGTTCTAATGGCTCTCTACGAGGGTTTTTTTCGAATTTCTTATACAAAGCATCCGTCATAAACGGTTGCGCATTTTCTAAATACTCCATCGGCTTTTCCGCATTATAAGTGTGATATGCTTTTACAAATTTTATAGCGACATCTTTGGACCTTTCCATTTGTTCTTCGGAGAATTGCTCTGTTTGGTTGTATGTCTTAGTTGCTGTTGTTGATTCTTCGTCATTTTCTGTATCTTGAACGGCTGATGAAGAGCCAGAATCAGTGTTTTCCACTGATTCGACTACCTCTTCTGATTGCCCTGAATCTACTGCCATTTTGTTGAGAAAAAAATATGTGGTAAAGCCCACGACAAGGAAAATGGAAAGGGTAAATATAAACAGTTTCACACGATCTCTTTTACTGTGTTCAAAATCCCATCCAAACATTAGTTACCTCCTTCATTCTCTTGATTACCTTGTTTTTTTCTCCATTCAGCTACTTGTTCGGCTTCCCATTTAGTTAATGGTTTATCGTCATTCTTTGCTCGATTAATGATTGTCTGAATTGCTTCAGCTGTCATTTTACTAACTCGTCTTGCTCCGTTTGATGTTGTTTGTTGAGTACTTGCATTGTTCTCATTGGTGATGTGATTTCGATTAAATGTCTCATTGATATTTCTTTGCGTACTTTCATTATTTGTGATGTTTCGATTAACGGTTTCATTGAAGTTTTGATTTATCTGTTCGTTATTAGTGATTTGTCGATTAACAGTCTCACTAATATTTCTTTGTGTATTTTCGTTATTCATTAAATTACGATTGACCGTTTCGTTAGAAACGTTGCTTTCTTGTGTGATACGGTCACGATTCACTGTGTTTTGAATGTTCTTAACATCATTGTCATGAGTAGATTGATTTCGATTAATCACTTCTTGAGCGGTCTGTTTATCTGTGTCATTATGAAGTGTTCGACGTTCGGCAAGATTTGATTGCTGCTTCTCTTGAATTTTGTCTGTATGTTCGCGCATATTTTGATGATTGACATTACGCTCTGACTGTTGACGATCATTAATATCCATACCTTCGAGTGTAGACGCTGTTTCTTTATCCGCAAGCTTTTCAGGATATCTATTCACCAATGGGATTGTATTGCCTGAACCCATACGGCGACGACGTAAATCATCTATATTCGTTACATTATCATTACTCTTATCTTGGCTATTAGAATCAATCTGACGGTCCATAAGCTCTTCTTGATTAGTTGGGGCATTTGCGATGTCTGGTCGATTATGGAGTTGGTTTTTATACGTTTCTTTTCCTTCTTGAAACTCTTGATCACTACGGTCAGCAAGAGTCATACTTCTTGCTGCAGCTGAAATACGGTCTTTTGTTTCACCTAATGCCTTTTTACGTTCAGCTAATTGTTGTTCGTCTAGCTTACCAATATGGGGCTGTGGTTTAAGTCCTGTTTTGCGGTTCGCTAAAGGTAAAGGGCTCTTCTCGCCGTTCATTAACTCTTTACCTCTACGTACATTATTCTTTGCTTGATTAAAGCGATTTCTGTAATTGTTTAATGTTTGACCGGTACTACTTTGAATATTACTTGCAGCTGTTGATACCATTCCAAACAAGTCTTTTCGTTTTGCCCAAACACCTACAAAACAAATAATTTGTAATAACATCATACCTAGATAACCTAAATCAGAGCTTTCTGTAGCTCGATAAAGAATTGCGGAGACTCCAAACAAGATAGTTAATAATAAAGCTATAGCAATCTTCATAATCTGCGCATGAACGAGTTTCATAATCCAATTAAGAGCTGTTTGTTTCCAACTCGGTATTAAAGCCATCAATAATGGAACTGGTGCAAATAAAGCTAAAACCAAAAAGATTAATTGATATAAAATAATTGTTCCTGAAATAAGAAGCAGAAAAACTCCGATGATAGTATTTGCGATGAAAAGTAAAGGAACAAACGCAGCTCTTTGTTTGATACCCGACGTTGACATCATAGAATTGTTATTTTCGTTCACTTCCCATTCTGCCTTTTCTTGTCTTTCCTCTGCATCAATTATTGGGTCAACTGCTAAAAGATCATTAACTCTATTTTCCTCTATTTTTGTAGTTCCATATTGCATTAGCAAATATGGCTTTTTTACCATTAAATCAAACATCTGATTTCGGATAGTAGCTAATCCCTCATCTTTGCTGTAACCCGATCCAGGATTAACAATACCTGCTGAAACCCCTAAAATGTTACTTTGTAATTCACTTGACCATTCATTAATACCACCTAAGAATTTCGCAGAATTAGCGAAGAATCCCATTGAAAACACAAAGATAATTAAAGCTGAAATGATTCCACCCCATGCTCTACTACCTTCCCGTTTTATCATCCCTACATAAGCTGCCCATGCACCTACCATGCATATAATAAAGGTGATTAATAATGGCCAAAGTCCATTGCCCATAAAGCCATTTGAATTAAATCCTGCGATATTAGAAATCGCTGCACCAATCTGATCGATTACACTTGAGACAAAATCAAGCGCAAATGCTTCTTGAACAATGACCATTGTGAAATTAGCTAATAGGTTGTTAAGCATCCATACAGCATTAACCATTTCCATTAAAGCAACATAAATTTGATTCCCTGCGCCATCCATCCAATTCCAAGGCATCCAGTCACCAGATGTGTCAACATAAGTGTCAAGTTCGTAATGATGTTGTGGATGCTCATTATATTCGAGCTCTACCTCTCCTACTCTCTGGGTTTCTCTATCTTGCGGAACAAGGTTATCTTGTAAGCTCTCTGCGGCTACAGGTACTTGCATTGTCACAAACATTAAACAGATGACAGCCAATAGCTTCAAGATTTTTTTCACTGATTATGCAGCTCCTTTAATACCTTCGGCTCTATATTTGCTACTAATTGGTCAAAATCGTGAATTTCACCATATTTTGAACGCTTCCAACCATCGTCTGTTTGAATTACCTCCATAGTATCTGTTTTCAAACGACTTTCTTCAGGATGTTCATATACAATTTCATAGAAATATCGATCGTCATCAACTTTCCATTCAGTTAACTTGTAATTTTCAACTTGTGAATCATTATCTGCTTTATCTTCTGGGTCAATTAAGCTCTGTTCTTTTTCTAGTAATTCAGCCATTTTCCCCTGATCTTTTTGAATGTGTGCATTCACCCATTCAACAGGAATATTTGAAGGACCTTGACTGTTCACCTTTTCGCTACCGCATGCTGCGGTAACGAATATTGTTGTTGTCAATCCTGCTGCAACTAACCATTTCTTCATACATAAACCTCCGTTTCTTCTTTTTCTGGTTGATTATTCTTTTCTTGTATAACCTCATTTTCTTCTATTTCCTCCGAAACCCTTTCAGCAGGTGGTCTTGTATCGAATGCGTCGAATAAGTCATGGAATAAAGCATTAATGGAAACAACTCCTACACGACCAGAAATATCTTGAAATAGACATTGGCCATTCTGTAATTCACTCAATATAGATGCGTTATATTCAGTATTTTTTAAATTTAATAAGGAAAGCACATTTTCAATTTCTTTTGAGTCGGTACTTCTAAAAGCAAATTTCATACCGATGTTATTCTTCATTTTTTCATCTAACAAGTCATCCGCATTTTGTGTTACAAAGTAAATTCCAGCATTCATAGAACGCCCTGCACGCACAAGACGTGTAGCTAAGTGACTCCCTTGGCTTGTGTTTAAGATTGCCCAAGCTTCATCAAGTAACACCACTTTAAAGATACTACGATCAGAATGAATGAATTTTAATGCGAACGACGAAATTGGAAGCATCATTGCTATAGAAAGCATTTCAGATAAGTTGTATTTTTCTGGAGGTGTGTTAGGTGATGGCAACTCTAAATTTTGTATTTGTAGAACGTTTAATGCTGTTTCTAAGCTAATGGATGATTGCCCCTCACCATCACCGAATAATAGCTGTGCAAAGGATAATTCACTAAAGGACTGAATATGTCCACCAAGTTCTCTTGCCACTTCGTCATCATCATTTAGCAAGGTTTGCATTACTTTTTTCAAACAAGGCTTTTCTCCTTCGGCAACCACACGCACAGCATGTGTTAATTTAGGAAATCGTTTAGAATCATCTAAACGTACACCTGTAAGGAACGTTAGGATATCTAGAGCAAGCGTTTCAGCTTCTTTGATATTATCGTGTATGGAAAACGGGTCGAGCCTTCCAGCATCCTCTGCTTTCGTAGAAAGCGAAATGATGTTGACATGGTCTCTTAAATCATAAAGCTTGTCGCCCCATTCATCTCTATCTCCCTTTGGGTCCACCACTAAAGCTTTTCCGCCTGATAATACCGATAAATACGTAATCAAGTTAGCACAAAAGGATTTTCCTCCACCTAGTGAGCCAAGAAATGCTGCTGATAAAGCATTTGTTTTCGTTCCTCTAATCCCTTGTGCAGCTCGGTTAGGCATAATATAAACAGGTTGGTCTAAGATACCTGTTGAACCGATAAAAAAGCCTTCTCCATCGCCTAATTGTTTAGTAGCTCCAAACATCCCTCCTGCTACTGTCGCAGGCTCCATGAAATGAACATAATCGGTAACATACCTTTTAGCTGCTGGTAGAAACTCATTAAATGCAAGCCATTGATCACCATAAGGTTGCTCGATTTGAAACATCATATCTTGGTAATGGTCCTTCAACGTATCACAACGTCTTTTTAATTCATCTTCATCTGATGCAGATAAAGCGAAAACAATAGATGTTTTAATTAATGGCATTCGTGATTTTTGTAAATGAGCTTCTAGCTCATGCGCTTCTTGCCTTCCTTCCAATACGTTTAACCCTGTATCATTGCCTGTTTCTCTTGCGTGACGATCTTGGTCTTTTAATTCTTTCTGTTTGTTTCGTACAGCTGATAAAGCTTTACGATTATCCATCGTTTCTGTGCGAATACTGATTTCTACAGGGAAATCAAGGCTTTGAATGGCATATATCCATTCTTCATTCGGAAATTCTAATTCATAAGGTACACTTGAAACAGTTAGAAAAGCGACATGCCCTTCTCTTTCTTCACCTTCATGAATTTGCTTTAATAAAAGGCTCCGTTTAGGAGAATCATCAATCAACCCTTCGGTTAAACGTAAAATGTCATGATGCATCGGGCGGCGAACAGTTACATTCTCTTCCTCATATTCTTTATAATTCACTGAATACGCTGGACTCCAATTTTGTATAAGAGGCGCTTTCCCAATCCCTCGATAAAAGTTTCTTCTAATCAACCATTGAACTGTTAATTCATCCACTGGTTCAGCTCTCATACGTGAATGAACTTTATTATGAATACGTCGTTCCGATTTACGATAACGCAAAATTTCATCTTCGATAATTTCAGGTGTATCTAGACCTGATGTTTCATTCACACCGCTAATAAATTCTTTCCACGCTTCTTTTAAGTCCTGAAGAAAGGATTTTTTATTTTTTACATTGTCGGGTTTCGGTAATTTTACGCCAATGAAAAACAAATACTCTGTTCCTTCTTTGCCTAACATACTTTCCAATTGGATGGCTGCGTCATCCGTATGTTTAGCAGCAGCTTCTTTTAATGGACCTGTTAATGTTTTTTTGAATTTATTATGTTTCTCTTCTATCGATTGAAAATTCGGAACAACAAGCAAATGAGTATCTAAGTTAATTTGCCAAAAAAACGCTTTAATTTTGGTGAAAATAATGTCCTTCTCGTCAGTTGCAAGGAAATCGTAATTAAACCCTTCTAATTTATAATAAGCCCAACAACTGCCATCTTGAGAAAACACCAAATTGCCTTCAAAATATTTAACGGGAAAGTCAATGTTCATTTACTTCACCATCCTTTTTTTGATAACTAAGCTTTCGATAACTAATAGAACTTTTATATTTATAAGGAGCTTTCACTTCTGAAACTTCCTTATATCGGTTTATACGGCGAGGGCTAAGGTGGTGTTGTGCCGCCCGATAAAAGAATCGGTGCGGCGCTTTTCCATCTAACAGTTGTTTGGTAAAAAACCAGGCAAATAATCCCGGTAAAAAGATGTATTCAATCAAACCCAAATCAATTAAACTTAAAGGGGGGAATTTGTTTAGGAACCAAACCAAGGCAACTCCACCCGCAAAAAATCCTATCTGCCGATACGTTACGGGTATCGGCAGTGGGATGTCTTGCACCCCATAAAGTACCTTTTCCACTTTCCATACACTGTTATAGGTTCGTAGAATCTTTGGTCTCATATATTACCCTCCGAACACGGTTCTGAATAAGTTAGAACCAAGATTTGTAATAGTGTCTGGGTTAAATACAAATACGCCTACAACCATCGCGAATATAGCAAATCCAACGAACCTAGAAAACTCTCTTTTCACTAAGAAATAAATTGCTATAGCTCCGATAGCTACCAAAAACAAAGCACCAATTTGTGTTGAAAACCAACTTTGAATATTTTCTCCAAAATTCATAATCTATGAACCTCCTAATTATTGATTCTTTAATTCATTTACAAACCATCGATTATCTTTGACAATTTCCATTTCATACGGGTAAACAAGTTCTGCTTTAGAATGTTGATCGCTAAAAGCAACCGTGGCATGAACGATATATTCTCCTTCTTTTTCCCCTTCCTTCACGACGAGGTTTTTCACTTCTTTGAAAGTCATGATACCAGTCATAGATAAAACTGAATCATCATTATCTTTCAAATAATAAGTTAATTCTTCTTGTGTGCCTGTCGTATATACCTTGAAGAAGGTATATAAGAAGGTTTTTACTTCTTCTTGCAATTCAGAACTTAACACTTTATCTTCTTCGCTTATTTTAGTGTCTGCTGCAATGTCTGGCTTTTGAGGGGCAGCCACGAAATAAGGTATTTGATGCACTACATAAGATTGGCCATCTGTTTTCACTGGAACAACAAAGTATTTTTCGTGTGGTCCTGATGTTTCTTCTTTAGGTTGAGGTGGTTTCTTTTTATCCTTCTTAGCTTTTTCTACTGCCTTTTTGTCAGGTGGAATCACCTTTTTCAAGTTCTGATTGATTCGTAGTGTAATCAAAGCTTCATCTTTTTTCGTTTCTTCTACCTTCCATACTTGTGAAGAAGATAACGTGCTGCTCCATTCCATCCCTTCATAAGATAATCCTGCTTGCTGATCTAATCCTTCAGCTAAATATTTAGATAAGCGTTCCCCTCTTTTTTCTCTTGCTTCATCGGTGTTATCCCAAATGAAATATTGAGACGCAAAGTTTTGCGCAAAGGTTTGACCGCCCTCTTTAGCTGCTAGATTTACCACTTCCTCTTGTGCTTCTGTCGGAATCTCTTCTTTTGCTTCATTGGCTCCTGCATTTCCCACTCTGACAATAGCGATAATTGATAAGAACAACACAAGCCCAAACCCAGTCCAAAACACACCTTTAAGCATTTTTTTCCTGAATAACGTTTTCGGATATTCTCGCTTTTTCATAATGCCCTCCTTTTTATTTCATCATTTCTTCCATGGCTTTCTTTCTACTATCTTTTTTCTTGGCTTCTTCTCCTAAAGCCCAAACAGCTATACAAAGGAAAAGAATTAATCCTAGAGTTGCCCAAATACCATATTCAGTATAAAAGCTTTTCAGCCATCCTAAGACATCATCTGCTGCTTCTGCGAAAGGTGGATATTGATCATAAGCAAATTGAAATAGAAAGTATCCAGCAATAATCATAAGTGCAAGAATGATAACTAATCCGACTAATCGCTTTAAAAAGCCCAATAGCATATCTTTAATGGTACTATCACCACTCGATGAAGAACCTCGCTTCACCTTGTACCCCAATCCAATCACCTCCTTTCAAGTGTAGCTTCAATTTTTGAATATTAATATTCAATTTTTTATTCTATACGTTTATATAGGCTATATAGTTTCTCTTGGTCAGTAGAATGCGCAGCCTTCCATATGTCACCGTAAGGATTTTCTAAAACCTCATCATAAGTAGCAAACATCAAAGCACCACCAATTTTTTCGATTTCTCTTGATTCTGCTTTTTTAGCATTTCTCATCAATTGATCTCTTTCGTTTTGGTTACTCGATACAAATAAAACACGAACAAGTTGTATATTATCACCAAAAACCACATCATCTTTATAAGCGCCTTTTCTCACATATTCGTTATAGCGTCGTAACTTATTTATGGTGACATCAATCCTTTGACGACTTCTTTCTAATTCCACTAAGTATAAGATTTGAATAGATTGCTCATTTAGCGTGCGTTCTAAAACAAATGCACCATCGGGCCGAATAACAGTAGTTGCTGATTGCTTCACTTTACCTTCTTTGTCTTTTGAGGATTCCCCATAATTCCTGAAAGCTCGCCTTTCAGAAAAAAATTCTTTAAAAGCAAATACTTTATCTTTTTGTGAAGCATAAGCACCTTGAATATGAGACATCTGCAATGAATGATAAATATATGTTGGTGTACGATCAGTCCATCGTTTATCCCAATCAGATTCCCCTAAAATCTCTTTCACTTCTTGCACACCCTTATTATCTAAGGTGTAAACTAAACGGTCATTTCCACGTGTTGACGCTTTAGCAACTGGAAAAGATTTAATATAACCCTCTCTTTGCAATGCGTTCATTTGCCGTGATATCCACGGTCTAGAATAAGCTGTCCCGTCAGGGTGAACATAGATGTATTTTTCTAAATACGGTACATCCACAAAAACCAAGTCATGCAATGATACAAATAATTGTTCTTCTATATCTCCGATTCTTTTTACCATTCCTCATTAACCCCCTAAACCAATAAATCCTCGATATTAACCGCTTTTTTATCATTTGACTCCCTCTTCTCCTGATTATCTTCTAGATTTGGTGTGTCCTCTTGATTTGTGTCATCAGCAATTAAACCATCATTTTCAGATTCATCTTTCTGCTCATCTTGTTCCATTAATTCTTCTGTTAAAGCATGTAATTCACCACTTATCTCATGAAATGCTTCATTTTCTTGGTCAGGAATTTCACCATCGCCAACCAACACATCTAATTCCATATATTCATCAACTGGTTCTACTTCCGATTCTTTCGTAACCACTGGAACAGCTAATTTTTCATACTCTAATGCCTCTTCAATCGTTCTTTGTTTAATACCAGGAATCGAAGATTGATAAAGTGCTTCTTGTGGTGCTTTCATCCGAATCAGAAAAGGTCTTGTTCGTTCATTTCCAACCTGCATACGCATATATGCATGATAAGGCTCAACTTGAAGGTAATCCGATTCTTTTAATGTTTCCGATGTCATCGATCTATTCACATATGCTGCGTCATCAGGCTCTCCTAAACGGAAAGAAACAAGAGTTCCAAAGTTTCTGAAAATCGCTGACGCAACTTCTCGTGGCAGCTGATCTTTAATTCCCTGCATCCCTAGAATAATAGATGTTTTATACTTCCGAAGTTCCGAAGCAAAAGATTCGATAGCGTCAGTACTATGCTCCATAAGCGTTGGCGCCTCATCTACCATCACAAAATGATAAGGTAAACGGCTTCTTTCAGATGCTGGTGTATCTGCACGACTTTTCCCTGCCAATTCAGCAAACGTTAAACACATTGAGCCAATCAATTTCTTTTCATCACTGGTTAACTCTGATAAATCCAATAAATTGATTCGCCCTTCATCCATACTTTCTCGAAAGCGTAAACCATTTGTTTTTGCTCTCAACATTTTTCCTAATACACCTGATAAAGTAATTTTACGAAGCTTATTAAGAGTAGAATTTGTTTTTGCTTGAAGTTCCCTATCTTGCAACTGTTGTAAATTCGCAAAATAAAGGAACAAGTCATTTTCTATAGGGTCTGCTCGATCCAAACGTTCTAAAACAGAATCACGATAATCAGGGTCACTTAAAAGCCTCTGTAAATTCGGCAAGCTTGCTTCCCCTACTCGTTGTAAGGCGATTCCTCCATTTAAAAAATTGTCATCAATATTAGGACCCCAAAAATCCTTCCAAGTTCGTTTTAATACATCTGCTACCGTTTGTGCAATTTTATCCTCACTTGTAGCAAAATCAACATCATAAACATTAAAAGGAAATTCCCCTTCTGAAAATTTGATGTATCTCACAAGATGCTGCTTTTCAGGCGGAATACGTGCTGCAATGTCCTGACATAAATCACCATGGGGATCAATAACCGTTCCACCTATAGATGTACCAACTCCATCCAATTTGATTAAATCTTCCACGAGATTATACATCGCTGTTGATTTACCCATACCAGACATTCCAAGAAATGCTGCATGATATCTAAGTGTAGCTAAATCAAACAATACACTAGTTTCATGCCCATGATATTGATGATCTCCTAGGGATATCGTCAAATTCGGGTCAAATGAAGGTTTCTTTAATTCCTTTGGCAATGGGGTAGCCCTCATTTTCAAACGATTCAACTTATTATTTTTCACTCGTTCGCTTGGCAATCTCATAATTGCAGCCATTTCTTCAGTGCCTAAAATAACTCGCTTTTTTTTAGTTTCAATGGAAAATAATCGATTTTGAAACTCCCATCGAAATAAAGGGCGAATCGTTCGAAACCACCACCATTCACGACCTTTTAACTGATTAAGCCTTCCGCTAGAGAAAGTACCTATAGAACCTTTAGCGCTTTTAATTAAAGATTTAACATCTTTTTGATCTCGACCAAACGCAACAACCTTTATGCCAATCCTAGATAAAACACGAGTTGATTTCCCCTCAATAGCTGACAAATATAACTCATTATCTTTTTCTAATGTTTCATCCGCTGCGCCTTGTTTATGAAATTGTTTAATAATTCCTCTAAAACTTCTCTCAGTGCCATAAGCCGGCTGAACTAAAAATTGCATATGAATTTCTTGCTCATCTTCTAATCCATCTAAAAACTCAATTATTTCTGCTTGGGTATCTACAACTTCATTGTGGTATGTCTTGATGGGAACTGTCCAATGACTCTCGGTGAATAGCTTCGTTGCTGCATGAGGGCGTTTAAAATCTAATGGAGTTGGGTTAACTTCTGTAATTTCTACTTCTGGATGTTCTGCATAATATTTACTTTTAAATGCTCTTCCTACATGATCATCAGGAACCCAAACAAAAAATCTTATATCATCTTTTGTGGCAATAATTTCCCAACTAATCCATTCTTGCTTAATCAATCTTCTATACCATGGTCTATTTAGAAAACTCAACATTGTCGACCATGCTGTTTCATCTTTAAAATACAAAATCTTTCCATCCATCGTTGTCTTTAATTCATAAATTTTTCCACTTTTCGGAATCAAAAATGGCAATAAATGATACCTCAAATACTCCACCTCCCTAAAAACACATTATCAACTAATATATTATTTTCTCAATTACATTTCTTTACCAATCACAAAATTCTAACTTCCAATTACCTCTTTATCCTAACCGATCTATCCACCACACTCTCATAAAATATCCTCTTTTCCCCTCTCTCTTGAACTCCTTTACTTGAACTTACTCTCTTGAACTACTTACTTACTCTCTTGAACTTAACTCTCTACCCACTTACCTCCCCCCACACTCACTCTCTCTTACTTACTTAACTTACTTAACTTACTTACTCTCTCTCACTTACTTACTACTCACCACTCCCCCCTACCACTACATAACATTTGAAATCAGGTAAGTGGGTTAAATATCTAAGGTCCTGCCAAATGATCACGGGTAAACGACTCACCTAGCCGTGATCATTTGGCAGGACCGGCCACGGCTCAACCACCCAAACCAATCAATTAATAACTTAAAGTGGTGATTAGTATTATTTAATATTTGATTATATGATTAATTGCCTTAATCATAACACACTGGAAATTATATACAAGGGACATTATTCCCAATATACACCAGTATTTTTCCTATTTTTAGGTGGTCCATTTCTCCCAGAAGGCAATAGTAAAGAAGCTGGTTCCTCAAGAAATTTTGAAGAGCCAGATAAAGAATTATTAGAAAGCAAAAACAAACCAGTTAACCCACCCACCACCTGATCTATAAATGTATTTGAATTGGACCCATTTCTTTTTTGTTCCCTTTTGCGTTGGAAAGGGATGACTTTTGTTTTCTTAATAAGGGTTAAAGTGGTTTCCGCAGCACGTCCTTTTCCTTTTATCTTCTTTGTAATTATTCCAATTTGAACAAGGTGTTCTATAATCTTTTTAAAAGTTGTATACGGGATGTTTTTTTTCTCATTTGATGACGACCTAACCTCTTCAGCAATCTTTCTTTGTGCAGCAGATACACTTCCTCCTTTGGCTTTTAAATAGTTAATAATATCTTCTTTCCATTCATCAAAATGGCTATATGTACGTTCTTCTCTTGGTTTTGCTTCCTCCCATGCTTGATAAGTAAATGGCATACCTGAAAGCAAGCGAATCCAATAAGATGACGGGCCATGCGGAGCATCTTTTTTAAATGCGCTTTTTACTTTTCTTTTAACATCTAATTGACGCATGGGTGGCTCATTTAAAGCATTCCATTCTTGCAAAAAACCTTCTGTTTCATTTTCACTGTATCCATTCGCTTTGTATGCCAAAGCAAGTGTATAGCAAGTGTTATCTCTTTGACCTTCTGATACGCCTTCTAAAAGCTTTTTGATTGCTGGATGTTGTAGTAATCCATCTACACCTACACAAGTTACTTTCCTTTCTTCTGCTTTTTCTTCTTGATAAATAGATAACCAGTCACATAGATTATCAAAACTAATACGACTATCAGTCTGATAAACAATGTTTGATTCGGTAGGCATACGAAACCATCGCTCTGCTCCCACAGCCTGTAAATCGCCATTTAAAGCTTCAGCAATACTCATTTGTATTCGTTTATAATGAGCTGTCACTTTTGGAAAAGCTCTTTTAGGGCTATTCAAATACCAATAAAGGTGAAAACCACCTGAAGGTGTTGAAACAACTAAAGAAGGCATCGGGAGTCCTCCATCATTTACAGAATCCAATACATCAGGAAGAAAAAGCCCGCCCTGGTTGTATCCATTTTTTGCATCTATATCAACAACCATCGCATTTAGCCAACGTAAAGAACCCTCATGACGTTGATCATTGCGGTAAAACGTATTAGGTGTGTAATATGTATAAGCTTCTGTCGCACCAAATAAGGAGCGATATGTACGCACAGCTTTAGGCTTTTCGTAAAACGTATTACAAACATAAACCCAACCCAAATGACTGTTATAACCGCTTTGCTGCTTATCTATTTGTTTTTTTGGTAAATCTGTTAGTTGATCTCTATAAATCTCTCTTAATGCGTTCATTTCTTCTCCTTCTCCACACAAAAAGACCGCCACAAGCTGCCCTGTAGCGGTCCTAAACCTTTAACTTTGATAGAGAAAGATGCAGAATTTTGTTAGGTTTTACCGAACAAAAAACATTGCAATTATCCAAAATTTCATATATGATAAGTACATATATGAATAAGAACAATCATGATGTTGACAGCATCATGATTTACCTATCAAAGCTAGATCGAGGTTGGTTGCCGTGGAGCTAGCTTATTTCTAAAAGAGCGGTGTTGACAGCACGGCTCTTTTTACTTGTTTTTTTATGTATTTGTTTTTGTATTTTTATTATAAAAAATCTCTTAGACTAGTAAATTTTAGAATTATCTATAACTATACATAAAACTTTTTTGTTTGTCTACTATTCTTCCGATCGGCGAAAAGAAGCCAATCGGTTTTTTTATGTGTTATTTGTGCGCATAATATAATATATTATATGTATAAAGAATATAAAAAAACACTATTTTTTACGCATTTTGTGCGCATAAAATACATAAAATGTGTTGCCAGAGTATTAAAATAAATGTATACTATACTTAAGATAGCAAAATAAACCAATTAAGGAGTGTTTTTCTGATGACGATTTTAAAAGCTGGTGCAGATGCTGGGAACAACGGATTAAAACTTTGGGTAAAAGATACAGACCCTATAACAATTCCTACTGTTTTTTCTTATTACATGGGCGAAACAACTGAATTAATGGACATGGATGATATTGCAGCTAGTGACTTATTAGAAAATATTGATGTAACTATCAATTCTAAAGCTCTAACAAGGAATGGAGAAAGATATATAATAGGAGAAAAAGTTTTAAAAGATAACCTTACACCAAATGAATTAGAAAAAAAGTCCGATAAATCTAAAGATGAAATTCCTGTTATTGTGACACTTTCTGGGCTCGCCATCGATGCAATCAAAAAGAATTACGGGCAAGATAATATTGAAGTTTCTTATGATCTATCTGTTGCCTTACCAGTAAATACAATCACACAAGAAAGTGCCAAAAATAACGCTACTCGTTTTATGGGTACACACGAAATTATCTTCCATCATCCATCAGGAAGGAATGTTTATGTCACTTTAAAAATCGAATACTGCAAATGCTTACCTGAAGGCGCAGCCGCAGCTTGGGGTGTAGTCTTTGATGAAAACGGAAAAGTTACAGAAAGAAAAATAGAAATTGGCGATAAAATTATGAAAGTAGATTTCACCAATAAAACCCTCTTGCATTTTGATATTGGTGCTGGCACAACTGAAATCGTTGTGACAGAAGGCGTTAAATATAACCCTAAACTTTCAGAAGGGTTGAATTTCGGGGTTAAATCTACTATTAATGAAATTATCAAGCGTTGGAATCGTAATAATCCTAGAAAATCCATTGATAGCATGGCAGAATTTAACGAAATCTACTTTGACCCTGAACATCCTCGTCATAATGATCTAGTTGCAGAATCCAAAACAGGGTTGTTACAACTATCAACACAAATTAGCAGCTCGATTATAAATAAGATTGACGATTTAAAGGATGACCCTTTTGTGTTTATCTATGGCGGTGGAGCAGCAATACTTAAACCTTACTTGCAGCCAATTCTAAAATCCAAGGATCGTATGACTAACGTTACATTCTTAAAAGACCCTATGTTTGTAAATGCGCGCGGCTTACTCGTATATACATGCTCACCAAGGTACGAACAACAGAAAGAAAGAGAATTAGGTGTAACTGCTAGTGGCACGCACTCGAAATAAGGTATATAAACAAGGAGATCGGATAAACATTTATTTAAGCCGCGATATTACACCTGAATTTGTAGAATGGATTAACAAACAATCCGACCTATCTAACTTCTTCTTATATGCAGCTCAACAACTTTACAACCAAACAGGCTTTGTAGATGTTGCAGAAGTAATGCCAAGAAAGATTAATTTTGATCTTTCATCAACTAATGGAAAGCAACCTATATATCAACCAGAAATACAAAAAGAGGAACAACCAGAAAAAGAAGTAATTACAAAAGAGACAGCAAAAACAATAGAACCAAGAGAAAAAGAAGAGAGCTCTAACTCTGCATGGTCGAGTCTCGATGATTTCGACGACCCTTTTGCTTAATTTTACAGTTAGATAATAATTTAAAATAAGGAGATAAGCGTCATATTTTAGAAACTAAAGCACAAGACCACCTTAAGGTGGTTTTTTGTTTTAACACGTGCTGCCATTGACCAGAAAAAGGAGCTTTCTTTCCAGCTCCTTTTTTATTCCTCGTAATTTTATTTTCTGCTACGATCACCCTCATTGTGCTACTCCTTTATTTCTCATTTTTCTTATAGCTGATTTAATTCCTGTTATCGCTTCAAATAATAAATAAGGGGCAATTAACCAGCCAATTATAAGAGCAAGAAAAAACTTAAATCCCTTTCGTATTGTTAAAAAAAATAAATCGAAGAATATATCAGAACGCACTCGATATATTTCGCGAATAATGAGCTGCGTATCTGTCGGTCTATTTTTATAACGGTTAATCATTGACCAACCAGCTGGAACAGCACAAATGAAATAAACAGATAGTAGGTCGAATGACTGGAAGAAAGGATTCAAAACAAGATATAAAAATAACCCTATCAACAATGGAAAAAGACTATTTATTGGATGCATACAGTTCCCTCCCTTCTAATCCTATACTCAAGCATTTTCTTGTACCGATGATTCTTTAATTTTCATCTTCTTTTCGTTAGATTGATTTATACGGTCCAGATAAATATAAATGAATTTTTCAGTCACCTTACTAGGGAAGTAACCTATACGCTCCTTAATAATATTTTCAATCACCCATACTTTTCGAGTTGCTTCTTCATAATCACTATAAGAAGCAGCGTTATATTCCTGCATTTCATTCCCTTGTTCGGTTGCCCTATGAACGTTTATACGTAAATTATATACATCAGAACGGTGTTTTCTGGCATAACGCAATAAGAATAACAATTCAATGGTTTCTTTCTCCATAAGGGTTTTAGTATCCTTGAAAATTTCCACTTCTGCAGGAATTGAATCTATGGTGTTTGACATGCGATTGCCATTCTTTGATATTTGATAATCCTTTAATTCCATTTCACAAAAAGGACAGTATTTAGAACTTAATTCAGTGGCACAATAAGGGGTCCTGCCGACAAAACGCAGATATTATACGATAAGGAACTTTTCAGAAGGTAAAACCCTGATTTTTCTACGCTAAGCAGAAAAATCAGGGTTTTATTTATGTTCTGAGTGGACGTAGGGAATGAAAGGTCGAAATCTCAGGTTTAAATGAATATTCACCTAGAAAGTTTATGTGTTTCCATCCTAATGGTGATATGTGTGGAAGCAATTTCTCTTGATATTTTCCTGTAGTTTTAAAATGTTCAATTGCTTGTGATAGATACACGGTATTCCAAATACTAATAGCATTAATAATGAGGTTTAAGGCGCTGGCACGCTGCAACTGATCTTGTAGTGCTCTTTCTCTAAGTTCCCCATGTTTCCCAAAGAAAATAGCTCGTGCCAAGGCATTCATGGCTTCACCTTTATTTAATCCACGTTGGATTCTCCGACGTAATGTTTCGCTAGAAATGTAGTCTAATATAAACAAAGTTTTATCAATACGTCCCATCTCTCTTAGTGTAGTAGCAAGGCTATTTTGACGAGAATAAGAACCTAATTTCCCCATAATGAGAGAGGCAGATACCGTTCCTTTACGAATGGAATGTGCCAACCTTAATACATCATCATAATTTTCCTGAATGATCTTGGTGTTAATTCTTCCACGTAGCAACTTCTCCATTTCTGGATATTGGTCGGGCTTTTCAAATGAGTAAAGTTTTGAATCTGCAAGGTCTCGTAATCTTGGGGCAAACCGAAACCCTAACAAATTAGTTAGTCCGAATACTTGATCTGTATAACCGGCTGTGTCTGTATAATGTTCTTTAATATGCAAGTCGGTTTCATGATGCAATAAACCATCTATAACATGAACAGCGTCTCTTGCGTTTGTATTAATCACTTTCGTATAGAAGCTAGAAAATTGGTCACTAACAAAGCGATAAATGGTTGCTCCTTTTCCCGTTCCATAATGTGGATTTGCATCAGCGTGTAAGGATGAAACTCCTACTTGAACACGCATTCCATCTGAAGAAGAAGATGTACCATCTCCCCAGTACGACGACAAGCTTAACTGATGCTGAAAATTCACCATAATGGCTTGTGCTTTATTCATGGCATCTTCATATAAACGCCACTGTGAGGCTGTGGACATTTGCCGGTATGAAACTCCTTGTGTCGCTTCTGCCATCTTAGTAAGACCGATATTTGTTCCCATAGCCATAATCGCTGCCATGATCGCTGGCTTTTCTTCTTCTTTTGGAGGATGCAGTGTAGAAGCATGAAGAAACTGCTTGTCGAATCCCGTCCAACTTGCTACTTCCATAAGCAAATCTGTCAGCTTCACACGAGGTATCAGTTGATATAGAGATAAACTATATTCTCGTGCTTTTTCTGGAACGTTTTTCTCCAAACGATGGACATGCAGCCGTCCATCCTCAAAATTAACCCCATCTAATTCTGTGATATTCGCTTTAATCCATTCAAGCCGATTATGTAATACATCCATTTTTCCTTTTAAGTATTCATCAACAGAAGGTGGTGCGGTAAGTTCATTAAGCTGCTTGTTTTGCTCCCATGTTTCTTTTGTCACTAAATAATTATCAAAATCTTGATGCTGACGACTTCCTTTAATAGAAACGTTACCTGAGCGTACAAGATTTCTTAACTCGGTAAGAACAGACATCTCATAGTATTGGCGATTTATATTCCCGTCATCATCATAAACGTGCTTTTGCCAGCGATTCGAGATAAAGTCCAAAGGAGCACCTTCTGGAACCTTTCGTTTATTATTTCTGTTCATCTCTTTAATGGTCTCAATAGCTTGAAGCAATGGCTCTCCTGATTTTGTAGAAGTGAATTCCAAGGCTTCTAACAATGTTGGGGTATATTTACGTAAGTAGTTAAAGCGAAATTTTAGTAAGTCTAAGTAATCGTAATCCATTGGGCGTGACAATTGCTTCGCCTCTTCTATTGAGTTTACGAAGTCCTCCCAAGGCATAATAGCTTCTAATGCTTCAAATGGGTCCTTCCCTTGTTCTTTTGCTTGAATCAATGCTGATCCCAAATCTGCAAAGTGAATAACCTTTTCATTAACTGATTTACCATTTAACCTCTGAATCTCTTCTTAAGCTTTACGTCCCTTTGATAACAATAAGCTGATTTGCCGATCATGTATCTCAAAGGCATGATCAGTAAGGTTTTGGCTAAGTTGTAGGAGATGTAAAATTAAAAGTGTAAATTTCTTATTCTCTTTAAATCTACGGAATGAACGGGGTTCATATTTGGAACCCAATCGTGCTAACTGTAAGACCCTATTTGGATGAATTTCTTTAATATCCACATTAAGTTGCAAAGTTCGTATGACTTGAAGACGTTTTATAACCTTTAAGAAGGCATCTGGAGAAGATTGACCGGGAACTTCTCGTAACCAAGCAAGGGGTGTCTTTGAATAGGTGGAACTTACATCAAGTAAGTGATCTAACTTTGGTTTTTGAGATTCATTTAATGTAGAGCTGATAGATTTAAAAATTCGTTCTTCTGCCCGTTGACGAGCCTCCCATACAATTCTTTCTATTGTTGTCATAGCTGGCAAAATTACTTTTTGTCTTCGCAATTCCTTAATTGTTGAGCGAATCAAGTAATCTGTATTCCCGTTCCCAAGAGCGTGTTGAAGAGTATATTGTGCAATTATTCGATACATCCCAAAGGATAAATTTTGGTAGCCATAATGCTGTCGAAGTTCCTCTAGGTGTTCATTTCGAGTTGCTACCCGTTTTGCATACTGTGTATATTCTTGTGGGGAGACATCAATTTGTTTCGCAATATAATCGAGTATTTGGTTGGGAATGTCTTTAATCTGAAATAAAGTCCAACCCGGATACCGAAGAACTGCAAGTTGTAAGGCAATCCCTAAGCGATTATGGTCTCTTCGATGCTTATTAATAAATGCAAGATCTTCTGTGGTAAAAGTATAGTGCATTTCCATATCATGCTCAGTCATATCATCAGGAATAGACATAAACATATTTCGCTGATCAAGGGTTAATAGTTCTTTCCCTCTCATGTTACACCTCCTCGCTGGATAGCCCTTTCTTTCCCAAGTAACGATATAGCGTTGTTGCTCCTATTCCTGTGGCTTCTTTAATTTGAGATAAGGAGTAGTCTTTACTTTCATACATCTTCATGGCAAGCATAATTTTTTTTGATTCAACCTTCGGTCTACCTCCATTTCTTCCCCTAGATCTAGCTGCCACCAACCCATCTTTCGTTCGTTCACTAATGATATCCCGTTCTAATTCAGCTATGCTAGCCAACATTCTGAAAAAGAATCGCCCCATAGCTGTTGTTGTGTCAATTTTATCCTGAATAGACGCGAAATGGATTCCTTTTGCTTCAAACTGTTCCATGAGTTCGATTAAATGTTTGGTACTCCGACTGATACGATCTAATTTATAGACAACTACTGTGTCACCCTTACGTAATACTTTAAGAAGCTCCTCCAACTGCGGGCGATTTTTCCTTTTACCAGATTCTTTTTCTTCAAAAGTTTCGTCCACTCCATGACGATCCAATGCATCAAGTTGTAATGATAATGACTGATCTTGCGTACTCACACGTGCATAACCAAATTTCAATTTGAAACTCCCCTTTCCATACAAATTAATTATACCAAAAAGGGGGTTAAGGCTGATGTATTGGTATTCTGTTTTTGGTTATAGTTTTGGGTATGTATTTTAGCACTATTTGAGACTTTTAAAGACGCTCACTCACCATAACCATAAACGGTCGTTTATGGTTGTTGTTTTTTAACAAGAAAATAGATATTTCTGTTAAAAATAGATAAGAGAATGTGAAAAAGGTGTATTTAAACTAACTAGGCAGGATAGTCGAATTCTTAGTGTTGACAGGAATAAGAAGTTTGTATTAAAATAAAAATTGATTGAAAGACCAATTTAAAAATTGAATAACCAATATAAACGAGAGGAAGACCCTGATGGAAAACAAACAATCTTTTATTGCTGAAGCACGAAGAGAACAGATTATTCAAGCTTGTATTGATACACTCGATGAACTTGGCTATACAAATGTCAGTTTAACTAAAGTCGCTAAAAAGGCAAAAGTGAGTACAGGATTAATTTCGTATCATTTTTCTGGCAAAATGGATTTAATCAATCAAACCTTAGTGCATTTATTTAACAAAAAATTGGATTTTATTAGTGGGAAGGTTGTTCGAGAAGAAACGGCTATTTCACAATTAAAAGCATATATTGAAGCTAGTTTGGCTTACCAAGTGGCTAATTATAAAAATAATATCGCATTGATTGAAATTGTCTTTAACGCTAAAGACGAAGAAGGAGTGCCTTACTATAAAGCTGATGATGACGAGGAAGATCTGTTAAATGTATTGCTCAAAGAGATTTTATTAGAGGGACAAAAGAAACAAGAGTTTTCTAATGAATTTGATGTAGAAATGATCTGTGTTCTGATTCAAGGTGCAATAGAAGAAAGTATGCTTAAAAATAGGGCTTCCTTTAGTCTTGAGAAGTATAGGGATGATTTAACTAGAGTAATAACAAAAATAGTTATGTAACATCAAAAGGTCTATTTCCCTTTAATTAGAATAATTGATGGTTGAATAAGGATATATATTTATGCGTATTTGTTGTTTGATAATTATTATTTTCATTTGTATTGAATATTTTTGTCAGAATTTCAAGATACTCTAAACATCTTAATTCAACTATTTTTAACTATAAAGTCTCGGAGGTAACAATCCCAATGAAAAATACATCCACAATTGGTATGGGTTTCTTGGAAAAATTGATTGCAGTATTATTTCCTATTGTTTTAGGAACGATAGGTTGGTTTCTTCCAAAGTTGTTGGAATTCGTAAAAAGAATATCTTTCTTTTCTGATTCAAAAGTCATTGAACTTTTGGATGCATTCAACCCTTTTTGGGTGTCTATTATCTTGATGTTCGTAGGTGTAGTTATAGGTGTTCTTTTATCACTAACAGTTTATAGTGAAGCACTAAAAATGAGCATAAGCGATCAAGAAATATTGATCAATAAAGATGATAAAGAAAAGATAATTAGAAAATCTGAGGTAAAAGAAATCTTTATGGAAGATAATAATGTCGTAATTACTGGAAATAAAGGTCAAGAACTTTTGAGTGAAAAGACGGATATTAAGAAGGAAAAAATACGAGAAATCTTTCTGTATCATCATTACCTTTGGTGTGAACAGGACCCTTATGTAGATGAATTCAAACTTTGGGCCCTAGAAGATCATTTACTTGGGGAGAACACCAATTCAATCTTATATGAACGTAGAAATGCAATTAGAGAAGGAGATAAGAAAAAGGCAAAAAATTTAAAAATGGATTTAAATGAGCTAGGGGTAGTTGTGAAAGATCAGGGTAAGGATCAATATGTACGAAAGATTTAACTAAACAAGCCAAATTTAAAAAAGTCGGTTCCTTAGCGTATAGGAATTCGACTTTTTAGGTTGCAATTTGCTTAGCGTATAATATATGCGTTTTGTCGACATGACCCCAATAAGCACAAGTTAGCATTTTTTACCCTCCATAAAGGGGAGAGAAAACCTCTCCCTTAGTCTCTTTCTTCCAACTCTTCATTGCATTCCATACATTTTAGGGATACATCAGGCTTAGTAGAACGAACAATTAAATCACAACCAGGACAAACCCATTTATAAGATTTTTTCCTCTCTTTCTCTTGGCCATCTTCTTGATTAGTGTCATCATCATTACTAAGATGTAATTGCATTCCCCTTCGAGCGATTGAAAAAGCGCTTTTATCAATATCAAGAGAGGATATTTTCTGCTTTGTTTCCTCTGTTAACTTAGGGTTATACCACCCATATTTCTTATCTGGTTTATCTTTTTCAAAGTAAAACCCTCGTTTTTCTGCTTCAGCTTTAAACTTTTTGTTATGGTAGTTTCCACCTCGACTGCAATCCTGAATATCATGAGTAATATTGTACAGGTGCACCATCTCGTGAAGTAATGTATCCATAGTTTCAAAAAAGTCTAAATCCAAAAATTCCGCAGCTATATTTATTTCGTACAGTTTGATTTTTCCGTCACGATCACCCCAAACCTCTTTTGTTGTACACCAGCCCATCGCTTTGCGTTTACCACTGGTTTGAATCGTAATGGCGAGGTTAGGTAATTCATCATTGAAGAACGTCTTATTTAATAACTCAAACGCATTATGTAATTCGTCAGTAGCCACTTTTATGCTGGACATTTAAGTGAATCCTCCTTTTTGAATATTAATATTCAATAACTTTAACTATATTATAACATAAAATTCTGACAAATAGTATTGTTTTGATGCT
The DNA here is from genome assembly GCF_038003465.1 of Cytobacillus sp. FSL K6-0265. Classification (NCBI taxonomy): domain Bacteria; kingdom Bacillati; phylum Bacillota; class Bacilli; order Caryophanales; family Bacillaceae; genus Cytobacillus; species Cytobacillus sp. FSL K6-0265. The sequence goes on from NZ_JBBOPE010000002.1 coordinate 24,869, forward strand.
TTTTATGTGCTAAAATGATATTAAGAAGATATTTAAAAGGATGGTGATTTATTATGTTTTTCAGTAGAAAAGAAAAAATCATCGCATTAGAAAACCAAAATGAATATTTACTGGGTAAAATTAAAGAATTAGAAGAAAATGAAGATGCATTAAAAAAAGCCAATGACCAATTAAAAGAAAAAGTAGATGAACTTTTATGGGAGCAGGCACATCAAGAGGGTTTGTTTGACGAACCAGAAGAGCCTGACTATAGTGAACCTTGCAGTTGTGGAGGAATATTTACGCCCATGTACGATGAACACCCTAATTGGATAAAAATCTGTTCATCATGTGATAGCAGATTCGAGAATTATGATGCTTCTCCTATTAAAGAACCTGTTTGAAATAGATATTAAAAAGGAGTTTTACTTATGAAAAGATTACCCATCAACATGCCAGATGCGCTTAAAGAGGACTTTGAAAAGATGTCAGAGGAGGTAGGGTTATCACAAAACCAATTAGCTGTAATGGCGTTGCATAGCCTTGTAGCAAACTACGAATCAAAAGGGTCCTTTATCTTCGCAGATTTATTAAATCCTGAACACAGATCGAATCAAAAATAGAAAAGGGGAAATATATAATATTTCTATGTTTCTATCTGTCCCCCTATAGAACAGCAGGAAGGTGGTTTTCCTGCTGTTTCTTAAGATTATATCGTCTACTAGTAATCCCCCATGTATTTACTACTTGACTGTCGCTAGATGTGCATATTCCTTATATTCTTCCTGTGTTTTAAACAAAGTCCAGTCTATACCTAATAATAATTCATTTAATTCATCGGCATCTGCGTTTTGTATTGCTTGGTTATGTTCGTTCATTTCTTCAACACTTTGATAATCTTCTTCATCCCAAAATTGTTCTAAATGTTCTTTTGCTTCATCCAAAGTTAGTAGTCTAATATCCTCCCAATCCTGTAAATCTACTACCCAATATAATTTTTCAGGTGTATTCTTCCTGAATCCCTTTAAGGTACTTATTAGTGCTTTTCTTTTTTTATCATTTTTGTTCATTTTCTTTTCCTCCTTTTTTCCTTTTGATTGCGAAGCGCAATCTGTTCCCAAAGGGAATTATTTTTTCCCTTTTGCAAGTAGAAACGAAAAGCTCACATAGACAGACTGTCAAGGGAGTAGTCAGGAAAAGTTTTTGGTGTTGCGTAGCGTTTTTAGCCAAAAAGTTTTTCTGCCCTTGACGGTCTGTCTCGCCGTCTTAGTTTCCAGCAGGTGGAGGGCGTCAGCCTAGGAGGCTCCGCCTGCTGGAAACTTAGTCGGCTTGTGAAGCTTTACGATTCGGAAGCAAAAGGAAAAAATAATCAATAAAAAAACAGGCGTTAGCCTGTTTATCCACTGGTTTTAAGGTTTTAAGCTTTCGAAAGGTTTTCGACTCATGGGGTACGGCCTGAAAGGCAAAGGAGACAGGAACTTACGGAATGTAGGCGCTAGCCGTACATGCCGTTGTTATCGGATCATTTAGTGCCACAGTGACACGTATAGAATGTTGATTTATGGCTATCTACACGATTTTTGTAGATGGCCGTAAATTTACATTCTGTAGTGCTGTCGCCCATGGATTTCTTTATGCAGTTAAAAAGGTAAATCATCCTCTGGCATAATCGGATATATACTTTTAACAACCTCTGTAATATCATTTTCTTCATTCCAAGTTACTTGAATAATTTCCGTTTTTCTTCCTCCATATTCGGCAATTTGTTGTTGAATCCATTCATACGCTTTAATTCCTATATACCAATCAGGATTTTTCTTAAATTCATAGTCGCTAATGAGAAAGCTACCTCGTCTCAAACCCATACTTCCTTCGGTATTTAACTTTGTCATTATTACTACTTTCATTTGAATTCTCCTTTTTATCTTTATGTAAAATAAAGGTATAATTAACCTACCGAAATAATACTATCAATGTTCTTATGATAGTTACCTATTTATCTATAAAATATACGAGGTGAATCCATTTTGAAAAGTACAGGAATTGTAAGAAAAGTAGACGAGCTAGGAAGAGTTGTAATACCAATTGAATTAAGAAGAGTAATGGATATTAATATTAAAGACCCACTAGAAATTTTCGTAGATGAAGATCAGATTATTCTTCGTAAATATTCACATGCACGTGCTTGTATGATTACTGGCGAAATAAGCAGTAGTAACGTTGAACTTGCTGGAGGAAAGATTGTTTTAAGTCGTGCTGCAATTCATCTACTTCAAGAAGAATTAAAGGACTACATAACTGTAAATGAGATGGCTTAATAGCACATACTCGAAGGAGGACTTCTAGTCCTCCTTATTTTTCTTGATGTTATTCATCTACACTTGGATATGATCTAGTTAATAACCAATTACCTCATGCGCTACCTTATCAATAACCTCTTTCGGAACGGCATCAATATCAAGCATATAAGCATTATTCAACCTTGGATTAAAAATCCCAATGGAATCAATATTATCGAAATAATCATGGTTAGACTGCTTACCCATCAAATAATATACAAGCAACTGCAATGTATGTTTATTCGTTGGATTTGCTTTCGTTACTTTAAAATCCCATAACGTGTGTTCAGTTAAAAAATCGCCGTCTCCTTTTGTGATGATGTCTGTATAACCGCCTTCAAATGTAAACCCATCTTTGATGATACGATTTTTCTCATTGAATGCCCTGCTACGCTCTACCATCGTTCTAATATTCTCTATTGTTTGTTCATTGGGTTGAATATTCCCCACTGGTTTATATTGAGCAATTCCACTACGAAAAGCTACATCATACCCTACTAACGTACATGCATTCGCTATAGATGTTTCATCTAAACCTATAATGCCCTTCAATAATTCTTCAGCATAATCAAGTTCATTCACCCTTTTAGCTCCACGAATAGAAATTCTGAAAGCATCCTCTAACGATGTCCCGTATGAGAAGCGACTTAAATAATCTACTGCCATACCGATTAATGAACTATGTATATTTTCATCCTCATGCAATATTTTCCCATCATCAAATGATAGTATAGTAAAATCTTTTGGTCTTATATATCCACCTCTTGGTTGTTTAACTTCTTTAACCCTCTTCATAACTGAAACCATCAAAATCCCCCTCAATTAGTTAGTTTTCTATCCCTTCTATAATAAGGTTTAATATCTAAAAATCACATACATATTTTTCAACATTCTAAATAGTACGGGTAATTCTTCTTGACAAATAAATATACACCCTTCATACATTTTAGTAGACATAACTGCTTAAAGGCAGGAAAGACATCAATAAAAACGAAGCTCTTAAAGTAACTGTTTATCAACAACTTACCCTCACTGTAAAATATTTAAAATATTCTGTAATCTAACTTCCAAATAAAGGATTTATGGTTCTTCTTGAAGAATTATTAATAAGTAGTTTTAAACTACATAAATTATTAGAGGAGCTGATAAAATGAAAAAGTTTTGCTGCAGCTGTAGTTTTTGGCCTAGGAATATCTTTATTTTCGACAACACAGGCATCCGCGGAATCATCTGAATCTTACAAAGAATACATGTTATCTGCACCTGGGGATACGTCAATACAAGCAGGGACCATGATAGGCATGACAACCGAAGCCTACCTATCAGTTGGTAAAGTTCATGCGTATGGTATGACAACTACAAGTCAGCCAGTGCCTGATATAAGAGCAGCAAACTATCTTTTCGAAAATTCAAAGGCTGTAAAATCTAAGCTAGACCGTAAATCTAACACAGTAACAGCTTATGCTTTTTCCGGTTCTACAAGTTATGTTAGTGGGAGAAGTTATTATTCTGCTACTGACCACTTCGTTATTGACCCATACGGTCAAACATACGGAGATAGAACTTTAGATTCTGATTTGTAATACCTATTATCCAACTGTAACATAGGAAATTCACTGAAAGGTGAATTTCCTATGTTTATATTGAGGTGAAAGATTTGCTAAAACAGAAAAAATTATTACTTTTACTTAGTATATTTTTAATTTTCCTTTCATTGGGATGTCAATCTACATCAGAAAAGCATGTAGAACAAGCAAACGAGCAAATGAACATTGGAACAACTTTGGGTATGCAGGATGAAACTGCTATGACGCAATATAATGCAACATACAACATATCAGCTAATACAATTTTTTCTCCCAAATTATACATTCATAATCGAGATATTAAAAATAATGACTTTAGACTAATATTTTTACTAGACTATAAACAAATTAATATTACTTATAATAATCAGAATGTGAATTATATAGATATCTCTATGAAACCAAATGAACAGAAAAACATCGCCATTGAAGTACCTTCCTTAAAAAACGGATTTCATGATTTTCTCGTTTTATGTATTCGAAAACCTGATACTTTATTATCTCAAGAAAAATTTTATCCACCTGGTCACTTTCATATTTTTAAGCGATCAACATTAATTGTAGGAAATGATAATACGAAACCTAATATTAACTTTAAAGAAAGGTTAGTTACAAATGGAGAAATTGACATTCCTCCAATTGTAACTAAAGAACCAAGGGACAAATTTGAAGGAGATGTAGTAACATTATTAAAACAACCTTATCCGGAAACACTTTGGTTGAATTTTTCCCCGATTAAAAATAATATGAAATATGCTGTTATTGCCTTTTCTGGTGCAAACCAAATTGAATTAGATAATGCATTTTTTAAAACAACATCCACAGGAGTAATAAATTACCCTCTTAAACTAGGTTTAGATAAGAATAATAAAAATTTAATTATAGCTGTAGTGGAAAATCCATTTAGCGAATTAGAGAATAATTCTGGTGAAATTTCTGCAGAACCTTTATGGGTTTCGTTCTTAAACAGAATTTCTTTAGAATAGTTTCTCAGTTGGGGAAGCGTTAACACAAATTAATTTTCAAAAGAAGAGTATTTCTTGACAAATAAATATACAGCGCCCATACATTCTAGTAGACATAACGTCACATTATCGGCAATTGCAAAAAGCCAGAACCCTTGTGGGAACTGGCTTTTCGTTTGCGCTTTTGTTGGTCATGAAATATACATGTCAACAAACAGTGATAAAGCACGATTTGTTCTTTTTAAAGAATGAATGAAAACATGCATGAAAACGCTCGCCAACCTGCCTTATAAACAACCTTTTTCTTAAGAAAAATACCACCTTAAGGTGGCGGTCCTTAACGAAAGGATTGCTGTTTATTTTGCTTTTTTCGCTTTCTTTGGCTTCAAAGGAATACCATGTTTTTTACTATTCTCACGTATTTTTTTCGCTAACTCTTCTGCTTCTTTTTTGGTCAATTCCATTTCGGTTGTTCCTCCCTAAATCTCTTTTACTAAAAGTTTGGTCAACAATGAATCTTTTTAAACATACCTCCTCTCTATCTCTCATATACATGAAATAAATCTAGAACACTATGACACTGTTCTAAAGCAAACCAAGCGAAAAGAGGGGATTATTTTGTTGAAAGAAGGGGAGAAAAAGAAAAGACAAACACGTTCAGATAAAAAAAAAGATATCAAACCGACGATTTCCATTGACTTAAAAAATTGTATTTATCAATTGTCTTATGTCACCAATCAACCAGTAAAAGATATTGTAGAAATACTTTGCGAGAAAGGTTTGCAGTCGAGAAAAGTCATGGAATACTTGTCTCAATATTTCAGAAGAGATTACCAGTTTTTCAATACTACGTTCTTTGGACAACTGGAAAGGGAGTCGCTACAAAGAAAGTATCAATCGCCTAAAAATGAACGGGTCTCGGTTCGATTCACGCAATGGACGTATGAGGACATTCGCAAGCTGTCTGACGCCTTAGACGTCACACCATCCAAAGCAACCGCTTTATTACTAGATGCCAGCGTGCGGAATGCAAACTTATTGAATGCCATGGTGAAATTATTCTTGCATGAACAACTCGATCAATCACGCATGGATGAATTAAAACGTGTCATGAAGTATGTAAGTAAAAATAATCCATACAACGAAGAAATATCGTGGTTCAATTTATTGTCCTTTATTTTTGACGAAGTAAAAGACACGACCACGAATGTAAAAGTAGCCATTAATAATTGGTTGGGCAAAAAAGATTAAACTGTTCTGCAGATAAACCTTTTAAAAGAGAATTTCTGCAAAACACCCCAAATTGGCATACAAGTGAATATTTATATAAAAATTTAGGAATGTTAATTTTATGGTAGTTAATTTCGTTGTACAAGGAGTAATAAAATGAAATCAAAAATTCTAATAGCTCTCTTAGGAATATATTTATTTACCCAACCTCTTGTAGGAAGCGCAAATGTTAACTCGATTAATAATGAGAATTTATATGACTCTTATTTAACTTTACTGAACCCTTATGTTTATAAAATTATAAATGAAAAAGTCGGAACCGATCGTTCCTATGATTTATTTGATGCGAAAATTATTAGTATAAAAAGAAATGTACCTGGGGAGACTCCTGAAGAAAAAGAGGTTAATAAAGGAGTATATGATTTTACCGTCAAAGTCCAATACCGAACTTTCGTTGGAGCGCATAACCCGCCTCTTGGGTTAGAAACCTTAACATTAAGAGTCACTCCCAATGGAGTGAAATTGTTAGATTTTAATCATAAAGACTTATAAAAAATGCATAAAATAAAAAGAAGGGCTGCCACCCTTCTAGGCCTAGTGACAGGGTTCCTGCTGTAGACCGCAAAGTAACTTTGGAGAAGTAATAAAATCCTATTTTTTTAGTTCTTCAAGCTTTCTTCTATTGACTGCTCTGTATAAGGAACCTTGTGATATTCCAGTTGCCGAGACAATCTCCTTTATGGAATATTCCTCACTATCATACATCCTTAGCGCAACAGCAAGCTTTTCTTTATCCAACTTGGGTCTACCTAATGTTTTCCCACGCCTTTTACTTGCTTCAAGTCCTTCCTTTACTTTCTCAGCAATAAGGTTTCTTTCTAATTCTGCAATGACACACATCATTTGGAACATGGCTTTGCCTGTAGAGGTTCTTGTATCCATATTTTCTTTTAAAGAAATGAATTGCACCCCCATCTCTTCTAACTGTTGAATAATGTTGAGGATATCCAATGTTTTACGTCCTAAACGGGAGATGCTCTCCACTACAACTGTATCGCCTTTCCGGATGACATCAAAAAGTTGGTGAAGTCCTTTTCTATCTTTAACTGTACCAGTGAATTTCTCCTCAACTATTTTTTCACAACCATATTCATTAAGCATACCAATTTGCCGATCTAAATTTTGGTCAATAGTAGATACCCGAGCATAACCAATTATCATTTGTAACCTCCAATAAACTTGTATATTTTTATTTTACTAGAGGGGCAATTATTGTAAAGGTATTTGATAATACTTTTGGTAATTATTTTTGGTAACTGCTAATCTTAATAAAGTCAAAGGGTAACAGGGCGATGGGGGGACATTACAAAAACACTGGTTTTTGGTAATCTAGTTGAGTAAAAAGTTTATTAATTTAGTGTTTAAAATTTATGTGTGCTTGAGTGTGATTAAATTTACCTCTCAAACACGTTAATTATTCAAGAAAAGGGCTATTTTCTTGAATAAGAGAAGGAATTATTAGAAAGTGAATTCGAAGCTTAAGATTTCCCTATGTATAATAGGATTTGAAAAGCATTGATCTTAATTATTAATATATTGCTCTTTATGTCTAGCTCTTGGTTTTGTGCCAAGGACATTTTTAATAATGTCTTCACTCATATGTATACCATGCTTATATAACCTATTTTGTTCTTGTTATTTGTTCGTCTTCATTGAAAAAATGTAATAAGACATATTTTAGCCCAAGCCTGGAAAAGAGAATCTTCCCCTGCATACGGAAAAAAAATAATATTTAAACCGGCCAATATACCCAATAACCATGAAAAATTCATATTAAGAGCTATCATCATTTTATTAACTTTGTTTGATCCACCTTACTCCCCACCTTTCTATATTAATAAATTCCCAGTAAATTAATGTAATTCGCGCAAAAATCATTAACATATCATTTCCAAAAACGGCACATATTATTAGTTATAAAAGCCATAATAACAGTATAAAAAACAAACTTTTCTAGGATGGGTTAAACTATGCGTTATTTAAAAATTAAATCCATTATGCAAAAAATGAAGCAAAATACTAAATGGACACAGGAAGAACAATTTAATAATTCAATTTTGTTCTCATCGGATGTTCATAAAAATGAAGAAAAACTAAAACAACTGTTAGATTCAAGTGATGATATCATTTTTCATGATTTCATCATTCCATTACATGACGGTCGCACATTGAAAGCTCTACTAGTTATAGTAGACGGGTTAATTGATGAAGATGCCATTCGCAATAATGTATTAGAGCCACTGACTAAGGAATCTCTAGATAGCACTATGGGAGAAGAATTAAAACAAGTAAAAGAAAGAATTTCTATTTTTAACACAAAGAAGGAAAATAATCTAGAAAAATCTGTATACCAAATACTGAAGGGAAATACGTTACTATTACTGGATGGGTATAGTGAAGGATTACTGCTAAATGCACCAGGGTACGAGGTTCGAGCAATCTCCGAACCTCAATCTGATCGAGCTGTGAGAGGAGCACATGACGGATTTATTGAATCATCACCTACTAATATTGCATTGTTACGGCGAAGAATCTCACATCCTTCTTTACAGTTTGAAACAATTAAAATTGGTGAATATAGTCAAACGGATATTACTATCGGATATGTAAAGGACATTGCGGATCCAAAATTGATTGAACGGATCAAACAAAGATTAGAACAAATTAAAGTGGATGAGATAAATAATTCAGGGGAAATCGAACAATTCATCGAAGACCATCCCTTTTCAATCTTTCCTACGATTGGAAATACAGAACGTCCTGACAAAGCTTCAGCCTTATTAATGGAAGGAAGAATTGTGATCATTGTAAATGGGGATTCGGTCAGTTTGTTTGTTCCATCCCTATTTCTTGAAAATATAAAAAGTATAGAAGATTACAGTTCTCGACCCTATTATAGTTCCTTCATTCGAATGCTGCGTTTCGTGTCATTTGTAATCAGTATTTCTTTACCAGGCATTTATATTGCAGCTATTAATTTTCATAAGGTGATGATTCCATCTGATATGATTGTCCCTATTATTCAAGCGCGAGAGACGGTCCCATTCCCTCTAGCAATGGAAATTGCCATGATGATTTTAATGTTTGAAGTTGTCCGTGAGGCTGGTGTCAGACTTCCTCAACAAATTGGCTCAGCGTTAAGTATTGTTGGTGCTTTGATTCTGGGACAAGTCTCAGTCTCAGCCGGACTTGTTGGTGCACCGACCATTATTGTTGTATCCATATCGTACATTGCTGCATTTGTTATCACCCCAATTGCAGACGTCACCGCACTTCTTAGGATAGGATTATTTATTGCTAGTAGCTTATTCGGGGGATATGGACTAATTGTCGCCATGCTCGGTTTATTAACACATATGATCTCTTTAACATCGTTTGGGATTCCATTTATGGCGCCATTTGCACCTTTTTATTTTCAGGATTGGAAAGATTCACTGATTCGTTTACCGTTGAGGTGGAAAAAACAGCGACCAAAAAGTATACCGAATCAGCGTAAGACTAGAATTAGATCATTACCTAAAACAGGTGATAAATGATGGTAAGGATGCTAACTATCATCCCATTATTATTTTTATTAACCGGCTGTTGGAGTAGTCAAGAACTTGATAAATCAGCACTTGTACATGGGATAGGGTTGGATAAATCTGACGGACAATTACGAATTAGCGTCGAAATCATAAAACCAACTGGACCAAGTGAACAAGGTGGAGGAGAGGGGGGCGGAGGAAATGGCCAAAATATTCTATTAGAAAGAGACGCGGACTCATTGATACAAGGCGCAAGAGAATTCATAAAAGATGCGAAACGTCGGCTTTATTTTGAGCATACTCGTTTATGGGTGATTGGTGAGGAATTAGCAAAAGATAATTTTATTGACTACCTTGATGAAAGCAGACGCGATCAAATGTTTCGTTTGAATAGTTATCTTTTCATTACAGAAGAAAAGCCAATTGATATTTTGGGTACTTCTACACTTTATGAAGATCTTTCTTCGGCAGAAATAGTTTCTGCTTTAGAACAAACACAATATATTGCTGAATTTACATCCGTAAAAATGTATGAATTTTATAAGTTAATTGAGGGCCCTATTCCTAATGCCTATTTGCCGATAATTCGAACAAGAAAAGAAAAGGGTAAAGCAATTACTTCAATAGACGGCACTGCTGTTATTAACACTTATAAAATGGTCGGTAAACTGAATACAGATGAAACTGTTGGGCTGAATATCCTTTTAAACAAGGTAAAAGGCGGAAGTAAAACTGTATCTCGAAGTAAAACTGTATCTCTGAATGACAAGGAGAAGATCTCTGTAGAGATAAAGAAATTAGAAACGGAAATAAATCCAACATTAGATGGTAATCAGCTTGAAGCATATCTGAAAATCGAGATAGAGGGAACTTTAGCTGATAATACTACGAATAGGAATATAAATGATCAATGGATAAGTAAAGTTGAAGAAGAAGTATCAAATCAGACTGAAAAATCCGTACGTTTAACTTTGAATAAGCTTCAAAAGGTAATAAAGACTGATATATCAGGAATTGGACTGGAAACCTACAGAAAATATCCTAAACAATGGAAAAATGTCCAATCTGAATGGAATGAGATTTTTTCTAATGCAGATATAATGATTGATGTTCATACAAATATTACTCATCAAGGTCTTATTAATAAAAGTGTAGGAAAAAATCACAAAAAGCCTTATAACAACCCTTATAAACGATAGATTCTATGGACAATGAAGAAGGAGATTACTGATATGTTAACGAAATGGGAGACACTTTTTTTATTAATAATGACGCTTCCAATCATGGGACATGTCGTGATTCTTCCGTTAATGCTCGATGTTGCTGGGAGAGATGCTTGGATTTCCATAATTATATCACTTCCGGCAGCATTTACGTTGGCAATCTCCATTTATCGTTTGAGACTTAAATACCCAAAACAAAATATTTCTGATATGCTTCACAATTTATTAGGAAAACCTTTTGGAGTGATGATAAAGATAATTTTCATTATCTACTTTTTATTTTTAACAATTTTCTCGTTTGCTTTGTTAGTTGATTTTATCTACATTGCCTTTTTTCCTGAGACACCACGATTGGCTATACTGGTCTGGTTTTTGTTATTCTTTGTTTATGCAGCTTCAAAAGGTATTAAAAGAATTGCATTAACGGCAGGAATACTAGCAATAATTGCTATGGCGACTGGACATACAGTCACGATTTTGGACAGACCAATGAAAGATTGGAGTGAGCTCCAACCTATATTTGAGTTTGGTTGGAATCCAATATTATGGGGATCTTTGATAATTTTAAGTATATGGGTAGAATTATTACTACTTTTATTTCTACCCATTCAAAACATTCGTGAAAAACGAATGTTTTTACTATGGAGTATTGGAATTTTGTTAAATGCACTTATGATGTTTTCAACAACTATAGGTAGTATTACGATTTTCGGATTAGGTCAGGCTGATAATTTTGTATATCCCGCATTAGAGTCAGTACGAATTATTAGTTTAGGATTCATTGATCGTTTTGATATTTATGGATTACTATTAATGGCTGTAGGGACATACATACGCTGCAGTCTATACTTCCGAATCGCTTATGATATAACTGTATCAAAGGTTTCCTCAAAGTGGATAAGACGATTTGGGTTTACGGGGTTTGTTTTACTCGTATTCCTTGGTACGTACTATTTATCAAAAGAACATCTTCGGCTAGATAAAACATTAGATATTTACGCATATATGATTGTCCTGTTTCCTATTCCATTTTTGTTACTAGGTATCTCTTATTTAAAAGGAAAAACAAAGCAGAGTTAGCTCCCAAAAAGGGAAAAGTGATGCTTACCTTATGTCTTAAGTTTTGCAAAAATCATTGCTAGATAAGGGGGTATTTTCAGAGTTATGATTTTAAAAGTATAACTATCAGTTGATAAAAAAGTAAGCAAGGCAAGCACCCTATCATTGTGCAGATACATCAATACTACGGGGACTACATACCGTTTTAATTTCAGCTAGATTGGACAATTCACCTCGATCACGTATATGAATTTTTCTCGCATCAACCTCAAAGTCCTCAAGCTAATATCTTGATGGGATATTAGCTGGCTTTTGTCACCGATCAAAATGATAAAAAACTACGACACCTTCAACTTAATAGGTATTCGCTGATTCATATTGAGTTCAAAAGTTCCGTATGGATTGACATGATGATAAAATAAAGGTGTTAATCCCCTAAAATCTTCTGGAGTCATTTTCTTCAACCAATATTGGTTGTTGTCATAAAGAACCTCTTGTACCATTAAGGTATTCATATAGACTAAGCAATTTTGCAGCAATTGAAGTGATAAGACAGAAACCTCTTGATCTTCTATCGAATTGGAACGAATTTCACTGTTTTTTCCATAGAAAATATAGGTATTCACCGAGTTCCATTGTTCCACTGTATTTAATCCTTCATGGATCTCTCTGCGAATCTCTTCATAGTGTAAATAATCACATAAAAAGATTGTTTTAATCGCTTTTCCTAATTCACATAAAGCCTGATAAGTTGGATGTTTCGTATCCCGTGTAAATCGCTTTAATATAGATTCGGCAGAAGCAGTACCCAACCGTAGAGCAGTTGCAAACTTAATGATTTGTTCATACTGTTGCCGAATAAGATCCCAGTTAATCGGTCTACTTAAAGTCGGTTGCAGGTGAGGATATTCCTCATTCATGCCGGCTTCTGGACGATATAGCTTTTGAGACCCGATATTTTTAAAGCGTGGCATCAGTTTAAAACCAAGTAGATGACAAAAAGCAAAAGCAACGACACTTTGTCCGTGTGTATCGACATAATTTCTGTCAACTTCCATATCCGTACAGTGCCGAAGAACTCCTTCCATCATAGCTGCCACTTCCGAAGAAAGGCAGGACTTTAGCTGAGAATAAATACAAGCTGACTTTCGATCTGTATGCCAATAGATCATGACTCCATGTTTCTTATAACGAGGATGCCATTCAGAGAGTAGGTTCTGATCCCAAGAACCAAAATGTTTTGAATCGGAAGCACATGCAGTGGTAGCTTCTCCCCATACCTCTTTCATTCGATTGTAGATGATATGGTTGGTAACCTCTGCGTTGGCTTTTCGCAAATGGTCTTTATGAATAAATTTTTGACGGATATATCGAAGTTCCCGATAACCATCTAGGTGGTTTCCAGCAGAAACAGTTTTCAAACCTGTATTCGTTCCTAATCCAAATAAACTTAGTAGAAGCCGTCGTTGGATGGTTTCTCGATCTAAAATCTCTCGATCGGCTGTGGTTTTAAAGTGCTTGGTAAACTCCGTGTGAAAATCTGTTTCTTTTAGTAAATCCAATAGGTTAATGTCGGACCAACGGCTCTTAATCTCCCGTTTAAGCGTCGTCACATGTGGGGGTTCGGGTTGCTTTTCAAGTGGAGTGACTCTAATCCATCCCTTGTTATTTCTGGTAGTGATCGCTACTTTTTCGTTACTTTGATCCCTTAACCCTTGATTCAATAAATGGAGTTTATCTTTCATCAACAGTATAATATCTTTGATAAAAGGCTCTACATCAAGAGGCACTTTCAGTGCTTGAAAATATTCTTCCTTGTGCTCTTCAAAATCTTGAGGGAGATCTTCATCCGGGTTTCGATATCGATCAGCGCCCTCAATCCAAATTTCTTTACAACGAAGTCGAGTGCGAAGCGATTGTATGACAGCAATTTCATAATTGATTCGATTTACCCTTTCAATTCCTTTGCTGTCTGTCTCGACAATGACGTCTTTCCATTTTGGCTGAATTACGCCTTCAATGGGAACTTCATCACCAGCAGCAAAATAACGCTGCCCACTTTCCCCATACTCTCGAATTAGTTGTAGCTTTGAAATAAAGTTTGAGCAAAAAGATCTCGCAAATCCTTATTTTACGATAAATAAGAAGAATCCATTTGAAAAAAAGATTAATCAAAAAGGATTCTTCTTTAGCAGATTTAAGTTTGGTTTTTATAAAAAAGTTTGATCATTTTCTACCTGTGTTGCTCAACAATCGCGCCCGATAATGGAATGAATAGAATATTAATTTAAAGGTTCTAATTTCATCATTGCACCAAAATATTGTGAAGCAGTTGTAAAAGAGATAAATGCACATAATTCACTTATTTCCTCTTCAGTGAAATATTCTTTTAAAATATCAAAAGATGAATCAGCTATGTCACCCTTTTGTTTTAAAAAGACTTCTGCAAATCCTACTGCAATAGAAGTTTTTTCATTAAACTTATCTGGATCAGGTTTTCCTTTCGCCTTACAATACTCACATCCGTTACTTTGGGCTAATGTTCTCCTTACTTGTTCCTTTAATTCAGATGTTAGTAGTCCATCTTTTTCTAACACATTTCCTAACTGATTCCATCCTTCCATTACTTCTTTATTATGCCCCAATAGTCTCTGAAAATGTGTTTCCCCGAAATTAGATCCAACAATCCTTGCCATATAGGTACCTCCCTGTTATATTTAATTACAAATTAATTATAAAAAATAAAATCACTAAAACAAATTAAATTTATAACGATTATCAAATTAATCTTTTATAAAATTAACGATTATTGGGGATAGACTTTAAAAATGAAAATAGATGATATTGATAAAAAAATTTTAGATGAACTACTTAATAACAGCCGTCTATCAATGAGCGAGCTTGGGAGAAGGGTGAATCTGTCCTCCCCATCAGTAACAGAACGGGTAAGGCAAATGGAATCATTTGGAGTTATAAAAAAATATACTTTAGAAGTGAATTATGAAAAATTAGGTTTACCAATCCAATGCATAATTGAAGCAACAGTTAAAAATGGTGACTATAAATCTTTTAAAAATTATATTGAGAAACTTCCAAACGTCGAATTCTGTTATCGAATAGCAGGAAGTGCGTGTTATATGCTTAAAATGCAATTTGAAACGTTCGATAAAACAGAAAAGTTTATTGATGAAGTAAATCCAATCGCACATACTGTAACACATTTTATTTTTTCACAAGTTTCAACATATTTAAAAATTAATATGGATTGATAAGTTTTCAGTCAAAAGCAATACTCTTTATTTACCAGACAGTTAATTGAAATAGCATGCTTAAATAATAATGGAAATTCTTGAACGAGTTCCTGCTTATTCCACAAAATGGCCCGATTCTGGTATAACCTTATTCAATAATTGCGCCCGATTCCAGAAGACTATAGATTTCTAACCTTCGGCATCTGCCTTTGTTCTATGAACAGTACCAAAAGGATGATTAGGTGGTGCATAAATTGAATAAAGCTTTAACGGTATATTACCTGTATTGGTTACATTATGCCAAGTATTGGCAGGTACTATAATGGCAAAATCATCACCCGCATTTCTTACAAAATTCAGGTTATCTTTACTCTTACCCATCTGAACAAGTCCTTGACCTTCCTCAATTCGTAGAAATTGATCAACCTTAGGGTGAATTTCCAACCCTATATCATCTCCAACGTCAATACTCATTAAGGTCACCTGCAAATGACTTCCGGTCCATATAGTATCTCGATAGGTATTATTTTGTTTAGCAGCCTGATTGATATTTATTACAAAAGGTTCTTTTCCATGGTCATTTAATATGGAACTAGTATATCCCTGAGTGTTTGGATATGACCAATATTGATTTGCATAGCGCCTAGCATATGACATATTTCCATAGCCAAGACCAAACATATTATCATGATTACACATTTGCCCATTACTATAATAAGTGTTCGAATAATAAGGATACATATAAAAAGGGTTATTCATTAAAACATACCTCCAAAGATATATGATTATAAACCCATCATATGTCCAGCGGATTTAGAAGTTCATTGCTAATTCTTATTCCGTTATCTGGCCCGATTGCGGAATGAAAAATTCCTGCATTGATACAGGAATTTTAATCAAACTTTATTATAAATTATCGAACTTTTTTACAAATTAGCAGACTTTATTTTAAATCAACATTAGTTGGATAGCCTCGATAATCGGCTGATGAACTTGATTATTTGAGCGAAAAGTAAGGTTGTTTAAAATTTTAGAAAGGGACTTTCGATAATGACCTTGGTAAGAAGCGTGCATTTTCGTATAGATTTTTTCTTTGTATTCCCGGTTATTTTTTGTCATGTCCTTAATAATATCCCGAATCATATCAGAGCTAACAATAGGGAATAGAGTATCTTGAATGACCCCTTCTGGGTTATCTACGGTCGCTTTTAATAAATTGACAATATGTTTATTTTTCCCTTGGACTCTTTCTAATTCTTCTACTGCTTCTTTTCGGGTTGTATTTTTGGCCTTATTTCCGAATTTTAGCGCAATTTCATCCAATAAATCAGCTAAATAATCAATGACTTCCTCATGACGATGCGAAAATAAAATGGCAAGAAGGGTATAGCGTATAGGTGCAGGGTGAGCACGCAATTCCGTTACGGTTTCGGTAGCTGCACGTAGTCGATATTTTTTTACTAGTTTAGGAGACATCTGTTTACATAAACCATCAGGGATTTGAAGATGTTGAATGGCTAATAGTTTTTTGATTTCCATTTCCATCGTACTTACACTTGGTTTGCCTGGAGAGGATAGCAACTGGCGAAAGGTTAAAATGTCGTTGTTTTCTTCATCAGGAATTTTAGCTTCGAAATAACCATCGGACCCTTCATCAGAGTGTGATTCAAGAAAGGCATCTAATCGTGAACAGGTCTTAGGAGAAAGTTGTTGATAGGTCATTTTATATAAATTCTTTTCAAAATGATCGATAGCAGATTCAATCATTCGCTTCAAACTTCCTAATGAAGGAGGTTCAACTTTCCACGTACGAAAGAAACTGTATGCTTGATTTTTCAAGTAGTCGGTATCATGTGTAAACTGAACCTGTTCTCCTAACCACTCTGCGAAGAGATGTTTGTCGTTTGCAGTAAGTTCTCGAAATCCAAAAAGGTTACGTATTGCCTTTCGATGTTCCGTATAACTTCTTTCTTTTCCACCCCAACCATAGTTGTCAAAAAAGTCCTCTACCGAAGCATCTACTTGATCAGCTACATGTTGGACAACTTCTTTGGGCACATCTTGCTTCTTGTTAGGAAACTGTGCTTCCTGTTGGAAATATTTAAGAAGGACAGCAAACCCTAAACGGTTTGCGCTTGTTTTCTTACTTAGCACTAAGTGATTTTCATTTGGCAATAAACTAAAATGTTCATCGAGTTCATTTTGATTCCAATTTCTCTTCAATGGTTTCCCTCTTCTCACTATGTCATTTTATAAACAGTATAAATTTCGACATAGTGAGCTATCAACAATACTTATCGAAATTATCAAAAAACAACTTTACTTTTATTGGAAATAATCTTGCGGACTAGAGCAGCTACCCTGTCACTAAGCCTATCGGAAGGAAACAAATAGTTTGTCCTGATTCTATCAAAAGGTTTATTTTTTGATACCAACATTTTTAGGCATGAAATGTCGGCAATTATTATCTATTTTGTTTTAAAGTAAATATTGAAAGGGAGTAAACTTATGGATTGGCTAGAAAGAATGAACAATGCGTTAAACTACATTGAAAATAGCTTGAATGAAGAAATAGACTACAAAGAGATTGCAAAAGCAGCTAATTGTTCTGAGTTTCATTTTTCAAGAATGTTCTCTTCAATCTCAGGTATATCGCTATCAGAATATATTAGACGTAGACGGTTAACACTCGCAGCATTTGAAATTCAAAAAAGTGATATTCGGATCATTGATGTGGCAATTAAATATGGTTATGTTTCTTCTGATACTTTCTCACGTGCTTTTCAAAAAATGCATGGAGTAACCCCTTCCAATGCTCGTAATAGAGGGGTACAGTTAAAAGCCTTTCCCAGAATTTCCTTTCAAATTTCTATTAAAGGAGATACCGAGATGGAGTACAGAATTGAAAACCTTGATTTTGAATTAAGAATTGTTGGAAAAAGTAAGCCAGTAAAAACAAGCAGAGCATTTAAAACAATCCCTACGCTTTGGAACACTGCGAAAAAAGATGGATTTATGCAAGAACTAGTAGATATGTCATGGGAAAATCCAAAATGCACGCTTGAAAGCCTTCTGGGGGTTTGCGGAAAAGAAGCTGCCATAACAGATGAACAATTTTCCTATTTCATGGGCGTAAGATACGATGGGGAATCCCCAGAAAATATGGAGACGCTTATTATTCCCGCAAGTACATGGGCAGTTTTTCCGAACATAGTGGATGCATGGAAACGTTTATATTCCGAGTGGGTCCCTACCTCCGAGTATGAACTTGCAAATTTACCGTGTATAGAATGTTATTACGGTCCGAAGCATAAACCAAGACACGAACTCTGGGTCCCTGTTATCCCGAAGTAAATTACATATTCAGTAATAGAATGCTGTTTATGGAGTAACGAAAAAAGAGCCTAATTTCTCAATTTAGGTGATGGGAAATCAGGCTTTTTATATTGGAAATTCCTTATCGTTGTAAATCCGCATTTTCCTGACGCTACCCCAGTTAGAAGAGATGGGGGTGCAATTCATTTCTTTAAAAGAAAATATGGATACAAGAACCTCTACAGGCAAAGCCATGTTCCAAATGATGTGTGTCATTGCAGAATTAGAAAGAAACCTTATTGCTGAGAAAGTAAAGGAAGGACTTGAAGCAAGTAAAAGGCGTGGGAAAACATTAGGTAGACCCAAGTTGGATAAAGAAAAGCTTGCTGTTGCGCTAAGGATGTATGATAGTGAGGAATATTCCATAAAGGAGATTGTCTCGGCAACTGGAATATCACAAGGTTCCTTATACAGAGCAGTCAATAGAAGAAAGCTTGAAGAACTAAAAAAATAGGATTTTATTACTTCTCCAAAGTTACTTTGCGGTCTACAGCAGGAACCCTGTCACTAGGCCTATAAGGAAAATACTCCTGGCTCAATATCCAACTGTTTTGCCAAATAGTCAAGCAAGAAGTCGGGGATCTCCTTTATATCAGTTAAGCTCCATCCTGGATAACGGAGTAGTGCTAATTGGACAGCAAAGCCTAACCGGTTGTAGTCTCGTCGGTGACGATTTATGATTTCCAAATCATGTTGCGAGAAGGTATAGTAAGTAGCAAGCTCCCATTCACCATTGGGAGGGGTCATCCATTCTTGTCGCTGGTCTGTTGTAAGAAGTTCTTTACCGCGCAAGGTATCTGCTCCTTTCTTTGATTTTCATACTCCTTTACACGTCGATAAAAAGTATTTGGCTTTAAATCAAGACGCTTCATTCCTTCCGTCGCAGTGATTGATCCAGATTTCCACTCATCATACACCCGAATAAAATCTGCATTAATCTCGTACTTACGTCGCCCAAATCTCACACCCTTCTTCTTTGCCACTTCAATTCCTTCGGCTTGCCGTTGCTTATTTTTTTTACGTTCTTGCTCGGCTACATAAGAAAGCAGGCTTAAAAATTGGTCCTCCATTAACTTTCCAAGATCGCCCATTCTTCGGAATTTTCGGCTATCAAAAAGCGTCTCATTTTCTAGTACCACGATATCTGCGTTTAGCTGCCGTGTAATATACTTCCACTCTCGAATAATACCATCATAGTCCCGACCTAATCGGTCCAGTGCATCAAGATATATCAAATCCCCTTCGCGAATGATTAAAAGCATCGCCTGATACTGCGGCCGATTAAAATCTTTTCCACTTTGCTTGTCAATAAAGATATAACGTTCTTCAATTCCAAGTTCACGGAATTTTTTAAGCTGCCGTTCTGGATTTTGATCCTTAGCAGAAACGCGAGCGTACCCTAGTTTCAAAAATATCAACTCCTAAACTATTAAACTATGTCAAAAAGTATATCAACAAAATGAAATGTTTCAAAATAAAAAAGCACACTTTTTGACACACAGAATATTATCTGTTTTCCAACGTGTCATAAAGTATACTTTTTGACAGTAACCATAATATGAAAAATACCTTACATTACTGTTGTTAAATGACAATAAAGATATTTAAACCAGTAAATAAATACATTATTAGCGTTGTTTAAAAACGTTATTAGGTTACCTTTGTAAGATTAATACAGGAAATAGAGGTTGCATAAAACCAATTTTTTATGTAGTAAGAGGATTCTGAAGAAGCTTGAAACGTTGATTTTATCAACGATGTATTTTTAAATAAGAACCTTGTATATCCGTTTAATGGATGTTACATAATAAAACCGATAAATCACATAATATTAAAAAAAGAGTATATATTTGAGGTTATAATAAATGATAGATCCTTGGAGATGTTAGTATCGAATGATTTATTAGTAGATATTTACCGTAACGCTGTTGAGCGAAAAGTTAATAATGGTCTCATTCAAACATCCTTTAATGAAATTTAAAAAAGAAATTTAAGAATTAATAGACCTAGTGAATTACAACAGCTACTCGGGGCTTACGGAATCTGTCAGAGCCGATGTAGGAATGATGTTTATAAGTAACTAATAACGAAAGTAACCTTTCCTTAACATTAGGAAATACTTGAGTAATAGGAAATTTCTGAATTTTATTATTGTGCTCTTTTTATTATAAGGAAACAAAAAAACTGAAATGGAACAACCGTTTGATACACTGTTCTATCGTTGTTGATTGTCATTTTCTTGTTTTTTTGAATTGTTAGCAGCTGAATGGGGATCAACTGGGTCAATAGTATGTTTATATTGGTATGCTTTCGATGTAGTGGTTAAACTTAATATTAAGATAATAAAGATAATGACTAAGCTTACAATCAAAAAATTCGCCATTTTTATAGTTCCTCCTCAAATATTTATATAACTAAATGATTTTATTTATAAATTTACATGACCTTACTATCTTCTATATAAAGTTTTCTGAATTTCTAAGATCAAAATCTAGGTTCAACTTTCTTTCTAACTTATCTATATTTCCTCCCTCTTTTACAAACAATTCTAACTTTTCAGCCATCAGTTTTCCTATTTTACTATCTAACTGTTCATGATTAAGTAATGATTTTATTTTTATTGTTTCTGGGGTGTTATCCCTACGGAACCATTGTCCAGGGACCTGTTCCCATAAGTTTTCCCACTCATCTAACAATTCAATTTCATTTAAAAAGAATTTTTGTAAACCACATAACCAAGCAGTACAACTAGTATTTCTTTTTTGGCACCCTAAACCGTCTTTTAAAAGCTCACACCCTTGACAACAAGAGTTCCCACTTTTTATACAAACCTCACAAATATAATGTGACCCAACTAATTGAAGTACCTTCAATCCATATTGGATAATGTCTTCTCTTTTTATTTCTATACTCAACTTATTCGCTCCATCCGCAATTAAATTTCTCCCTTAGATTAACCAATTTTTTACCCAATCCGACCATGGCAAACAGGTAACTATGTATCCATCCACGTACCTATGAACGTTATTCTGCCCACATTGTCCACCTCTTAGTTCTGCCCATTTAGTATAATTTTCTAGTATGCCTTGTGCCCCGCATCCAAATATGTCCTTCCCCCTCTAAGTTTATCCAAACATAGTGACCTATTTTTTCTATAGCTACTACCTTACCTATTTTTTCGACATTAGGTTCATGATAAATGACCTCAACTAGATCACCTATAACAACCTTGTTCCCGTCTTTATCCTTGTAAGATTTTATGTCCATTTCCCCACCATCCTT
Source organism: Cytobacillus sp. FSL K6-0265 (assembly GCF_038003465.1). NCBI lineage: Bacteria > Bacillati > Bacillota > Bacilli > Caryophanales > Bacillaceae > Cytobacillus > Cytobacillus sp. FSL K6-0265. The sequence continues at coordinate 46,745 of NZ_JBBOPE010000002.1, forward strand.
ACTAGTAATTCTATCTTTCTATAAAGGGGGATATTTCCTATTTCCATTAATTATGTTCTTAGGCTGGTGCTTGGACATAATGAGAGCACAGGTAAAAAGGAAGTCAATTAGTTCCAAAAAGTGCAATAGGTATTTAAAATATTCCTTAACTTAAGCAAAACACTCAGTAAGTACCTTCAAAAACTACTTTGTTTATTATATAGGCGTTCAGCAGTAGGAGCAGGTATTGTAGTCTCTTATCCAATGTTGAAAAGCAATAATTATATTACGAAAAGAGAAAAGACACATACTCTACCGTTGTTCTACTTTTTGTTCTTGTACTTTTTCGATTGTTCGTTTGAGATTAATTGGGTTAATAGTATGTTTAAAATATCCCGTTGGATAAAATATATAAAATTTTATATATTGTGTTATTAAACAAAACCCTTGCTCCTATTCTCATGTATTTCACCTCAAAAATTCCTTTTGACATAATTAAGGAAACAGTGTAAATTCATATCATAATATATTCAAATAATCAGATATAGAGATATGCAAATATTATAAACGAAGAAGGGTTGGTTATGCAACATAAATGGTTTTTTACTGGGAGATATAATGGGTATTCTTTACCGAATTTTCAAAAAGACCTATTGTCTGGTCTAGTCGTTGGTGTCATTGCTATACCTTTGGGTATGGCGTTTGCAATTGCTTCTGGTGTTAAACCCGAATATGGAATATATACTACAATTATTGCAGGTATTTTAATTTCACTATTTGGTGGGTCAAGGTATCAAATTGGTGGACCTACAGGAGCCTTTATTCCTATTTTATTTGGAATAGTCATGACTTATGGATATGAAAACTTATTAATTGCTGGATTTTTTGCAGGTATTATCCTATTTTTAATGGGGATTTTTAAACTTGGTTCATTAATTAAATTCATTCCAAGGCCAGTGACTATAGGCTTCACATCAGGAATAGCCGTCATTATTTTTGTGGGTCAGATTGCTAATTTTCTAGGCCTTACAGGGGTAGAAAAACATGAAACCTTTTTAAGTAATATCAGAGAAATTATCATTCACATTCATTCTATTAATTTTTATAGTGTATTAACTGCTGGAATATGCCTTATTGCGGTCTTGTTAACGCCAAAATTTTCCCCGAAGGTTCCAGGACCACTAATAGGATTATTATTTTCTACAGTGATAGCCAGCATATTTTATCCTAATCAAATAGCCACAATTGGCTCAACATTTGGTGAGATTCCAAGTGCCTTACCTCATTTTAAGGTACCTGAAATGACCTTTGAACGCGTGCAACAATTAATTGGGCCAGCTTTTGTAATTGCATTGCTTGGGGGTATCGAATCTTTATTATCTGCAGTGGTCGCTGATGGTATGACAAATAGTAAGCATAATAGTAATCGAGAATTAATTGGTCAAGGTATCGCTAATATGATTACTCCTTTATTTGGTGGAATTCCTGCAACAGGAGCCATAGCCAGAACAGCGACAAATATCAAAAATGGTGCGTTCTCGCCATTTTCCGGAATGATTCATGGAATTGTCGTTTTGTTAGTATTAGTACTTCTTGCTCCTTATGCTTCAAGTATCCCATTAGCCAGTATGGCCCCTATCTTAATGGTTGTAGCGTGGAACATGAGTGAGAGGCATGTATTTTATCACGTGTTAAAAACAAAAACGGAAGATTCACTTGTTCTAGTTGTTACTTTTTTATTAACGGTTTTTGTTAATCTTACAGTTGCTGTTGAAATAGGTCTTTTATTAGCAGTGGTTTTATTTACAAAAAGAATGAGCGATATTACGGTAACAGTCAAGGCACTACCTAACCCAAACAATAAACATGAAAAGATGGAATCTAAAATGGTGACAGATGCTCGTGACTGTCCTCAAATTAGTATTTATAATGTAGAAGGTCCTTTATTTTTTGGGACTGCTCAAGCGTTTGAGCACTCAATAATGAATACGATCAACTACAAACCGAGAGTTTTACTCTTAAGAATGGGAAAAGTCCCTTTTATGGATACAACGGGTGAATCTTATTTATCAAGTATCGTAAAGGATTTTTCCAAACACGGGGTTGTATTGATATCTGGTATTAAACCTCAACCTAAAAGCGTTCTAGTAAAAACAGGTTTATTTGAATATATAGGAGAAGGGCGTTTTTTTGATCGTACTGGAAATGCAATAGATTTTGCACTTGAACATCTAAATAAGGACAAATGTCTTGGATGCAAACATTTTGCTTTTAGGGAATGTACAGTCTTTTCGGGTGCACATGAGAACATTGAAAAAAAAGGAAAAGTAGTTACGACATCTTAATTGTATCTAGAAAGAGAGGGAAATAAATTGAACTTAGAAATGCAACGGTTTAAAGCTGAATTTTTTAAAGCTCTTGCTCATCCACTTAGAATAAGAATTCTTGAACTTTTAGCTGACGGAGACAAAAATGTAAATGAAATTCAAAATCTTGTAGGAAGTGAAGGTTCGGCAGTATCGCAGCAATTAACAGTCTTGAGAGCAAAAAATATAGTTACAGGTACCAAAGATGGTAATCGGGTCGTTTATTCCTTAAGAGATCCTATGATTATTGAGTTGCTCAGTGTTGCTCGTCAAATTTTTAATAATCACCTTGTTGATACGATAACAATGTTAGATAAATTCAATGATACAGATAATGAGGAATAGAAAAAAAGAAAAGGATAACCTTTTCTTCAAATTTGAAAAGAGTTTAAATGAATTTCATCTAATTCAAGAGATCATGACAGGATATAATCATATAAGGAACTCGCTTTCAAGTTCGTAATTGCTATTCTTACGAAGTTTTAAAAAAGGAAATTGAAATTAACTCTCATATAGAATTAACAATAATGAATGGAGGAAAGAAATTATGGTTAATGTGCCAAATTGCCCAAAATGTAGTTCAGAATACACTTACGAAGACGGAAGTCTTTTTGTTTGTCCAGAATGTGCTCATGAGTGGACTTTATTAGAAAAAGAAAATGATAATAGTGAAGATAAAAAGATTTTCAAAGATGCAAATGGAAATGTCTTAAATGATGGTGATTCTGTAACAGTTATCAAAGACCTTAAAGTAAAAGGAAGTTCATTAGTCGTAAAAATAGGTACAAAAGTTAAAAATATACGTTTAGTTGACGGAGATCATGATATTGATTGTAAAATTGATGGTATTGGAGCTATGCAATTAAAATCTGAATTTGTTAAAAAGATATAAATGTTTCTAAAGGGTATCATTTGAAAAAGGTGTGAAAAAATGGAGACACAAATTTCATCAACCTTCTACTATATAAAAACTAAAGACGAAATCGGGGATACTATAAGAACAGCTGTTTTTAAGCTTAAAAATGGATTATTTCACGCGTATTCTTCTTATGATCAAAAAGATGATAAAAAAATTATTGGTTTTGGTGAGAGTGAAAATGATAAAACAGCTATAAATTTATCAAAACAAGACCTAAGAAAAGAATGGGAAGCAAAAAAAGGCATAAATTTTTTGGATCATACCCTTTATTAAAATTTTTAATAAAGGGTATTTTAGTCAGTCTTCTATACTATTCCATAATCAGGCGCTTATCTACAGTATGTTTTTCTACCGTATCTAACGTATGTAATGATACAAAAACGACCAGATTTCTATCTATGTGGAAACATTATATACTGATATTTCTTATAGTATTCAACGTATCCAAAGGTATGGGGAAATAGACTTGGGTAACTGGAGAAAGAAACAACCTTGAAGTTTAGTGTGGAAGTGTACTTCTTCCAGATTAAACTTCAAGGACAGTAAGCGTTAGCGCGGTAGGTGTGATAGATAGGCTCGTTGCCTGATGGAAAACATACTAAGCCTAAAGTATCAATTGTACCCACTGGGGGCTCAAGTCACGTCCTTAATACGTGTATCTATGACTACATGTAATCAACGATAAAAGGTGCATTCTTTCAACTTTTATGAGCTGATACTGTAGATAACTACCCAATCGTTGAATAATTAAATCCCAATTTCTCATTTAAATCACTGAGAGATTGGGATTTTTAATACTGGAATATCCTTAACGTTGTAAATCCGCGTTTTGCTGGCGGTACCCCTA